>JANJXJ010000090.1 GCA_024709105.1 Lentimicrobium sp.
TCACTCCCCCCTCAATAATTTCCCGCTTCCGGTAATATTGCTTTTCATCTGGTATGGATCACCATAATAATAGATGTTTCCAACCGAAGATATTTCCACTTCAAGGATATGCAGAGCATGTACGTAACAATGCTGGGTGCCGTTGTGCCGGATGTATAAAATATTGGAAACCAGATCGCGGCAATAAAAGGGTCCGTAGCTGTTTGAAAAAATGGTGGTAATCAGCGACCTTCCTTTACAGCTGAAATCAGCGGTACCATAATGCATTTCGAGTGTAAGCTTTTGCACATTTACATCCATATTTATGGAACCACCACCACCCCAAACACTTACCTTGAGGGAGTCGGTCTGCAGGGGTCCACTGCAGTTTATATCGCCCGAACTTTCATAGCGAATATGCCTGAGCGCAGCAACAGTGGCATACACAGTAATTTCGCGGTCGTAGTTACGAACCCAGTTGCATTTCAGGGTACTTTTAATGGTTAAAGTGCTGTCGCTGACTTCGGTCTTTATCGCATCGAGCAGATTTTTGCCACCCTCAATCCTGAGTTCCTGCTGCGAACCTGGGATAAGCACCAGATTGACATTGTTGTAAAGTTCAATACTGTGAAAAGCTTCAACACTTCTTTCAAGGGTAACATCAGGTCCGGTTTTGGTAAAACAATCATCCAACTGCTCTCCGGTGCAAGAAAAAAGAAATATCACCGGCAAAATGAAACCCGGAAACGTTAATCTGCAAGAAAAGCAGACGGCGCACTTACAGCGCAGCGCATCTGAATAATTAATAAAAACATTACGCAGCTTTGATTTCATGCCGGTGTAAAAGGTGCTGTAAAATTACAGAAAAATTGTGGTGGCCCCGGGCTGAAGTGTAAACTGTTTTAAGGCAAATATGCTGCATTATGTATAAAACGTTGTCAAGCAAAGTCTTTTTCAGCCAAAACTTAGTACAGAAAATTTACAGCCTGACACTAACCAGCTCATATCCATGTATTTATTTTATACCGGATAAAAGGTATACCCTTGTTTGAGAAGGCTGCTCCATTTGCTGAAGTGGTATATTTCCTTTGAACTTTAAATGATTTTCAGCCTTTATCACAATTAACAAATTTATAATGTAAAAATACTTGCACTACAAAAATATTTTGATATTTTTATGCCGTGGAATTTCTCAGGATACTTTTGTTCCCGTTTGCGCTTTTGTATGGTCTGATTACTGCCATACGAAACCTTTTTTTCGATTTAAAAATCCTGCCTTCCCAAAGTTTTGACCTTCCGGTCATTTCTGTTGGAAACCTTTCGGCAGGCGGAACAGGTAAAACGCCTCACATCGAATATCTCATCAGGTTGCTGGGGCGTCACTATTCTGTGTGCACACTTAGCCGTGGTTACGGCCGAAAGACAAAAGGCTTTGTTGCAGCAGGCGAAGGCGAAAATTCGGCAACTTTGGGAGATGAACCCATGCAGTATTACCGCAAATTCGAATATGCAAAGGTTTTTGTTGACAGCAACCGCAGGCGCGGTATTGTTAAAATTCTTGAAACCGGCACTGATCCTCAGGCAATACTGCTGGATGATGCTTTTCAGCATCGTTATGTAAAACCCGGTTTGTCTGTACTTCTTTCTGATTACCATCACCTTTACACCCGCGATTATCTGTTGCCCGCAGGAATGCTTCGGGAAAGCATCAGAGGTGCCCGCAGAGCTGACATTATTATTATCACAAAAACTCCAAAAATTCTTTCACCCATTGTCAGGCGGCAACTGATCTCCGAAATCAAGCCCCGGGCTCATCAGCATGTTTATTTTTCCTACATCAGATATGGCGAAATAACTTCTTTGTGGAACAAAAGCTGCAAATCAAAACAAGAAAAACTTTATAGTTCAATATTGCTTTTTGCAGGCATTGCCAATACTTATCCGCTTGAAGATCATTTGCGTAATCAATGTCAGGAGCTGGAAGTAATCCGCTACCCCGATCATCATCAATATTCTGTTGAAGATCTCAATCGGATTAAAAGAAATTTTGACGATCTTTACAGCCGGAATAAACTGCTTGTGACTACCGAAAAGGATGCCATGCGGTTATTACAGCCCGATTTGGTAAGTATAGCTGAAAAATTGCCGGTGCATTACATCCCCATTGAGATTGAATTGCACAGGGAGGACAAGCAGGCATTTGATGAACAAATATTGAATTATGTTGCAAAAAATCAAAGAGAGCGCTGATTTTATCAGAAAACAGGCAACCACACTTCCCGAAGCAGGGATAATACTTGGCACAGGTTTAGGCGGTCTGGTCAATGAAATAAAGGACAAAGTTGAGATTCCTTACAGCACCATCCCCAATTTTCCGGTTTCTACCGTTGAGGGTCACAAAGGCCAGCTGATTCTGGGTACTTTGGGCGGAAAATACATTGTTGCCATGCAGGGCCGGTTCCACTATTACGAAGGTTACACCATGCAGGAACTTACTTTTCCCATTCGGGTAATGAAAGCCCTGGGTGTAAAATTACTGGTAGTCTCCAATGCCAGCGGCGGACTTAACCCGGGGTTTGAAGTGGGTGATGTAATGTTTATTACCGACCACATCAATCTGATGGGCGACAACCCTCTCATTGGCCGCAACCATGAAGAACTGGGCCCCCGTTTCCCTGATCTGAGCGAAGCTTACGATCGCAAAATCCTCGATCATGCTGCCAGCATTGCCAGCCGCTCTCATATTCCATTCCGCACCGGCGTTTATGCTGCTGTTACCGGGCCTACTTTTGAAACTCCTGCCGAATATCGCTACCTGCACATCATTGGTGCCGATGCCGTAGGTATGTCAACCATTCCCGAGGTGATTGTGGCCAGGCATATGGACATCCCGGTTTTTGCAGTTTCGGTGATCTCTGATCTTGGCGTTCCCGGAAAAATTGTAGAAATTTCACACAAAACAGTAATTGACGCAGCCAGCAAAGCTGAACCCCGCATGACTTCCATCATCAGTCAGCTGCTGAGCGAAATTCAACTCTGAGTTTGATTTTTACCCTTCCCCCCCAATCAGGGCCAATGATGAATCTTAAGAAAATCATAACGCCGTTGCTTTGTGCAACCCTGTTTTTCTTTGCTTTGGGGTGTAAACGCCATATCAGTTCAGATTTTGTAACAATTCAGGTAGAAAACGGGTTGAATACGAGAGAGAAAGTTGTTCTGAAAATAGTGGATACTACCCATTTCATGTCTTTCGATTCTGCTTCACTTAAATCCGGAAATACTGTCATTTTTAATGTTCCTTCGCAAACCGGAAATCTTTACTTCTTAGAATACTCCGGAAATCGCAGTAATTTATTTGCTGCTTTTCCGGGGGATAGTATTGCTGCTTCTGTTACATCAACAGGTGTTCAACTGAGCGGGAATGGCTGTGAAACAACCGAAACCAGCTTTTTCTGGAGAAAACTGAATCTTGCAGCCCGGCAAGTTGATTCCATTACACAACAACTTATGGAATTGCGCCATCTGCCGGGGTTTATGGAAAGCAGGCAGCAGGCTAATGCCAAGGTATCGGCCATTTTGGGAACTTTACGCAACGAAGCACTTGATTTTATTGAAAAAAATGAAACTTTTCTTGGAATTCTGCCGGTAATGAATGCCCGGGTGGGGAATCAGCCTCTGTTTGAGGAAACGGTTCATCCCGGAATTTTTCTTGAAGTTGATACCTTGTTGCAATTGCATCATCCGGGAAATCCGCATACCATTTTTTATCACAACCGGATGAATCAGCTCAGGGAGCGACTCAACAAAGAGCAACAGGCGCAACTCAGGCTGGCTCCCGGCAGCAAGGCTCCGGATATTGAACTGCCGGGCGTTTCAGGGAAGAACATAAGTTTGTATTCGCAAAAAAACAAGCTGACCTTGCTGTATTTCTGGTCACCCGCAGATGCCATAAGCCGAAAAAGTAATCAGCAAATCAAGCTGTTGCACGAAAAATATAAAGACAGAGGGTTTGGAATATTTGCTGTGTCGCTGGAATCTTTTCCCGAACGATTTGCTGCTGCCGTTCAATTGGACAAAATGTGGTGGCCCAATGTAAACGATACTGCCGGTATAGATTCTCCAATTAAGGAAACCTTCGGCATTGATGAAATACCGGCCTTTCTGCTGCTTGACGAAAACCATAGGCTCAAAGCCAGATTTTTATCGGTGCAGGCATTGGAGTTGTGGCTTGCCGAAAATCAGGAATAGCTGAAATAAGTCACCGTAAAGCGTTGGTTGGCAGATTAATACTCATTTAAGTGCACTTGTTGATTATTTATTCTTGTGTTTTTAAATGATTTCATGTAGGTTTGAACTTTAAAAAACGGGCAACTTGAACATATACTTTGCTTCTGATTTTCACCTGGGTGTCCCCGACCACGATGCGAGCCTCAAACGCGAGAAATTGCTGGTAAGCTGGCTTGATTTTATCAGGCAGGATGCCTCGGAAATCTTCCTGATGGGCGATGTATTTGACTTCTGGTTTGAATACAACACCGTAATCCCCAAAGGATTTGCCCGCCTTTTCGGGAAACTTGCCGAGATTACAGATTCAGGAATTCCTGTTTACCTCTTCAGGGGTAATCACGACATCTGGGCTTTTGATTATTTCAGTAAAGAACTGGGGGTGCAACTCAAGCGGGAGCCAATTACACGTGAATGGAACGGAAAGCGCTTTTTTCTGGCACATGGCGATGGCCTGGGTCCCGGCGACAATGGCTATAAGTTTCTGAAAAAAGTTTTTGAATTCAGACCCAATCAGTGGTTGTTCAACTGGCTGCATCCCGACCTGGGAACACGATTGGCACTCTACTTTTCGCGCAAAAGCAGATACGCCAATATTGCCCGCGATGCCAAAGACATCCGCGAAAACGGAAACATCAAACTTTCGCGCGAGCGGCTTTACAGATTTGCATCAGAGTATCGCAAAACCAATGAGGTTGACTATTTTATTTTCGGGCACCGTCACATTCCGGGATTGATTCCTCTGGAAGAAGGCGGGCATTTTGTAAATCTCGGCGACTGGATAACCAATTACTCGTATGCCTGTTTTGATGGTACTAAGCTGGGATTGTTTACTTTCCGGAATGGCCGGCCTGAGCCTTTATTTCAGGAAAACAACATCTAACATATGCTCTTTTCAAGTATTGATATAGGTTCAAACGCTGTCAGGCTTCTTTTTGCCAATGTTTACGAAACCAAAAACGGGCCGGTTACTGAAAAAGCCTCCCTCATCAGGATTCCGTTAAGGCTTGGGCTGGATGTTTTTTACGATGGCCGCATCTCTGATCAGCGTACCGAAGACCTGGTGAAAACCATGCGCGCTTTTAAACTCCTGATTGATGTTTATAAACCCATAGGATACAGGGTAGCTGCTACCTCGGCCATGCGCGAGGCATCGAATAACCATGAGGTGCTTGAAATTGTAAAGAACGAAACCGGGCTTGAAATCGGAATGATTGATGGCATTGAGGAAGCCAACATCATCAGTTCGCTTGGGCGGATTTTTGTAAACAGAAACTACAGCAAGTCACTTTATATTGATGTTGGAGGTGGATCAACAGAGCTTTCATTGCTCGATGGCGACCGCTTTGTTACCTCCAATTCGTTTAAAATCGGAACCATCCGTTTGCTTGCCGATAAAGTTGAAGATTCCGAATGGAATCATCTGAAGGACTGGCTTCAGCAGTTTCGCGCCGACTTTGGCCGTATGAACTGTATTGGCTCTGGTGGCAACATCAATAAAATTACCAAAATGTACGGCCATCCCATCAACAACCTCATCACTTTTGATCAGCTGGTTTTTGCATACAAACAGCTCAACAATATGCCGCTGATTTCGCGCATTGAGCAAATGGGCCTGCGCCCCGACCGTGCCGACGTAATTGTTCCTGCAGCCCGCATCTTTGTGCGAATTCTTAAATGGACAGGCATTGGCACTGTGGTGGCTCCCCGGGTCGGTTTGGCTGATGGCCTGGTGCTGCTGCAGTACAAGGAAATGAAAGATAAAGGGTTGATTTAGAATTTCTAATGTCAAATGTCAAATTCCTAATTGTTTAATAATTGGGGGTTGGTTTTTGTAAAAAGTCTCTTGTAGAAGTTTATAAATCTGTGGTGACCTAACAAGTTTTCTATCAACTTGTTAGGTCTTCTTATCCGAAGTAGTCCAGATTCATCTTTCTAAAGTATGTCCTACCATCCGCCCGGGGCGGACAAACATGAAGGTCTCTAGTTATTACCTCATTTGTACATTATTTCTTTCCTGCCATGCTATCCAAAAAAAACCGGAAAAAGAGCGCGAATTTCTTAAATTTGCGCGTTTAAAAAATTACAGAACACACAAACACCAAAAGAGAAAAGCGCATGAAAGGTTCAATAGCAATACTTGCCGGAGGTGGTCCGGCTCCCGGAATCAATTCGGTTATCGCATCGGTTGCCAAAGTTTTCCTTAAAGACGGATACAGGGTACTTGGTCTGCACGAAGGGTACAAAACACTGTTTACCGATGAGCCCGATATAATTGATATTGACTTTGCTATGGCCGATCGCATTCATAATCAGGGAGGTTCGGCATTGGTGATGAGCCGCCATAAACCCAAAGATCATGACTTTAACACAAGCTTCTTCGTAAAAAACGACGTAAAACTGCTCGTAACCATCGGCGGCGACGATACTGCTTCTACCGCCAACCGTATTTCAAAGTTTCTGGCAGCCAATAATGTTAAAATTCAAAATATTCACGTTCCCAAAACCATAGACAACGACCTGCCACTGCCCGACGGTATTCCTACTTTCGGTTATCAGAGCGCTAAACAGGAAGGGGTGAGGCTGGCTACTACCGTTTACGAAGATGCCCGTACCAGCGGTAACTGGTTTGTGGTTTCGGCCATGGGCCGCGAAGCCGGTCACCTGGCTTTTGGCATTGGCGCTGCCTGCCATTATCCAATGATCATCATCCCCGAAATGTTCAATAAGGCCGAAGTAACCTTCGATCGCATCCTCAGGCTGGTGATTTCTTCAATGATCAAACGTAAGATTTTGGGAATCAGTTATGGAGTAGCCATCATCAGCGAAGGCGTTTTCCATTTTATGACCGATGAGGAAATCAAATCCACCAACATTCATTTTACCTTCGACGACCACGGCCATCCCGAACTGGGCAACGTGAGCAAAGCCCATATTTTTAATACTCTGCTGCAGCAACGCACCAAAGAAATCAGTCTTAAAGTGAAAAGCCGTCCGGTAGAACTGGGCTATGAACTGCGTTGTGTGCAGCCCATTGCTTTCGACATGCTCTATTGCGCTCTTATGGGTATTGGTGTTAAACATCTTTTTGATCAGGGATTAACCAGCTGTATGGTAGTGAGTGGCCCCAACGGTGACATCAGCCCACTGTATCTTAAAGATGTGGAAGACGAAAACGGCAAAGTGAAACCCCGTTTGGTGAATATGGATGGACAAAAATCGAAGATGGTATTCGACGACAGCCTTCAGTACATTGAGCCAGCTGATTATGAGGCTGCACGCAAATATGTGCCAGATCCCGAAAACTACGACTTCAGAAAAATCCTCAACTGGTAAGAATAAATCTTTAACCCATTTGTTTTGTCCGGATTGTCTGACATGGTTCAGAAAATCCGGACAAACTTTTGCTATTCAATGACTAAGCAAAAAAAATGTTGATTTTTTTTCTTCAGAAAGTAAATCCGATTAAAATATTGCCGAATTTTGGCGCAGGGACTTTTCTGTTTTTTTATGATTATTGTTGACAACCCATTGCTCAGGCTGCTGAAATTTATATTGCTGGCTTTTTTCTTTCTGATTGACGTTCAGAGATTTCCGGTGGAAGTATTTGCCGGTAAGCCTGTGGAAGAATCAAATTTTATTGAAGTGCTTGCCAGGGTTACACACAGCACAGCCATTAATCCTGAACTGATCAGCAGCTTTGCCAACAAAGCGAAGGATTTTTTACCATTGGCAAAAACCAGTATCGTAACATTGATTGATTTTTCGCTGCCCAGCACTGCCCGCCGTTTATGGACCATCAACCTCGAAACCGGTGAAGTGCTGTACAATACCTGGGTGGCACACGGTAAAAATTCGGGGAACAACGAAGCGCAGAGTTTCTCCAACAAACCTCAGTCTTATCAGAGCAGCCTGGGATTTTATCTTACCGACCAAACCTATACCGGCAAACACGGACATTCACTCCGCTTAAAAGGGCTTGAGAAAAATATCAACGACAAAGCCTGGGAAAGAGCCATAGTAATTCATGGTGCCGATTATGTTACTGAGTCCTTTATTAAAACCCATGGCCGGCTGGGCAGGAGTCACGGATGTCCGGCAATTCCACCCGAAATAACCGATGAATTTATCAACACTGTAAAAGACGGCTCGCTGCTCTTTATTTATCACCCGGGTTATAAAAAGGGCTGAGAAAAGCGAAAGATTTCTTAAAATGTGATCTGAATAAAGTGTGCTGAAGCCCGCTAATTCTGTTTGTTGATTATTCTTCGTTTCAGGGTATTTTTCTTAAACGAGAAGTTTTTATTTTTGGTTTTCAGATAAAGATTCTCGTAAATGGAAATGGCCTCCAGGCAATGTTCCCCGTTTTTTATACAGGTATTGTACAGCGCATTCGCCAGTGTTTCGCTGGCTTCATCCCTTTCGGGGAATAAGCTCACCGCCTGCCGGTACTCTGTGATGGCCTCTTCGTATCTGCCGGCTCTATAATGCTGATGGCCTGTCCTGATACAAACAACATAGGCTGCTTCCTTGTCTGCTTTTTCTCTGGCCAGCTTTTCCGATTGTTTGATTTTGAATAAATCAAGTTGTCCGGCAAATGATATAATTATCCAAAGAACAATTCCTGCAATGATTAATGCAAAAGCCATATTTCTGTAACTGTAATTCAGCCATTGCCGCCGCAGCCTTTGTTTGCCGGTTTCAATCCTTTCATCAAGATTGTCACCGCCTTCAGATACAATGCCTGCGTTAGTGAATTTTTTGCCACCCGGCAGTTCAATGGTGTTATAACCTGCCTGTGTTTCTTTTGAAAATGGCTTTCTGGCTCTGCGCTGGTATATCCATTTTTGTAATCCAAATCCCATGTAGCCCATAAAATATAGTTATTGGTTGACGCTAAATGCTGTATTTTGTAAAGATAATAAATTTCCGGAAAGATAAAACCAGACGAAAATAAATGTTTGCCAGAAATAAAAAATCTGGTTACCTGCTTATCAGCAAAACTGAGGTGTTCCCATCAACCCAGGCAGCCCCGGCGTCGCGCTGATCGCGGTAACATTCAGGAGTTGTAACAATCAGGTCGTATTTGCTGTAGCTTTCCGGATTGTCAGCTGCACTCAATTGCCTGAGCACCTTCACCTCTGCACCGTTTACAGGCACCGAAGGAGGGAGTACACATGCCGATTCAATGCTGCAGCCGGGATTAAATCTTTTAGCAATTTCGTAAAGAAAACGTTCGTCACCCGATTCGGTGATGATCAGTATTTTCGATAATGTATCTGTACCTTTGTCAATAAGCAGGCCCACTGTGCATCTGGCATTTTCAAAGAAGTGGCGCGCTCTTCCGCCGGTTTCATCCTGGCTCAGCAGCGGCCGCGAACTCCCTACCAGCAGCAGGTCGTATTTGCCGCGGTTGGCTGTTTTGGTAATTTCGGCAGATACATTTTCGGCTGTGCGGTAAATGGTTTTGATGTCTGTGTCAAATTCATAAGCCACCTTTTTCACCTCGCTGAATGCCTCATCTTCGTATTGTTTGGCATTTTTAATTGAAATCTCTGTGTTTGGGGTGAGGTGCAGCGCCGAAATTTTAAGCCCTTTGCTGTTGTTCCCAAAGAGCCGGTAAACCAGAGAAGTGAGTTTTCCGCCTGCTTCGGGTGGGCCAAAAGCAACCAGCACCTTTAGTGTTCCCGATGAAATTACCTCTGTTTCGTCTGAAGGCATCAGATAATTGATAAAGGCCATCAAAGGGCCTGTCATAAAAGTGGTTACCAAAGCAACCAACACCAGAATGGTAAAGATTTCGGGCGATAATACCCCAATGTCATAACCTATGTTCAGCGCCACCAGCTCAATGAGTCCGCGGGTATTCATCAGTGCACCCAGCAGCAGACTGTCTTTCCAGCTCTGGCCGGTGATGCGGGCGGCAAAAGCACTGCCGGCAAACTTTCCGGCAACGGCAACAGCGATAACTATTACAGCAATGAGCCAAAGCCCGGGCTCATTCAGCAGGCCTATTTGTGTGCGAAGCCCGGTGTATACAAAAAAGAGGGGAAGCAGCAGAACCAGACTCACATCTTCAATTTTTTCTGACATGATTTGTTTGAATCTGGCATTGTCAGGGATAATTACACCAGCCATAAATGCCCCGAAAAGTGCATGAATACCGATCACCTCTGTTGCCCAGGCTGAGATAAGCATTGTGCTTAAAACCAATGCAACCACAGGTTTGCTTATGGTCTCCCTTACTGTGTATTTGAGTGCTACTTTGTTAAGCAGGGGCTTGATTATCAGCAGCATAAACGTAATGTAAAGCAGAGAAAGCAATATTGTAAAAAGTGCACCCTGAATGGCTGACGAATTGGCAATGGCGACAACCAGCGCCAGAATACCCCAGGCAGTTATATCGTTGATGGCGGCGCAGGTGATGGCGGTCATGCCCAGCGGAGTGCGGGTCATACCTCTTTCCTGAACTATCCTGGCCAACACCGGAAATGCTGTAATGCTCATGGCGATGCCCATAAAGAGGGCAAATGGTAAAAACCTGGTTGTTTCAGGGGCAAAAGATTTGTACAGAAACAAAGCTAGTGCCGCTCCCATAACGAACGGAATTACAATGCTGACATTACTTATGAATACTGCTGAACCCGCCCTTTGTCTGATAACGCCCATGTCGAGTTCCATGCCAATGATGAACATAAAAAGAATCAGGCCAATCTGACTGAGAAATTCAAGGTTTCCCAGCGATTCAACGGGGAAAAGAAACTGTGTAAATTCAGGGAAAAACATCCCCAGCAGTGAAGGCCCCAGGGCAATGCCGGCAAGTATTTCGCCAATAACTGTGGGTTGGTTGATCAATGACATCAGCCAGCCCAATAATCTGGAAACCACAATGATTACCAGTATCTGCAGAATTAATACCGACAGGGAGTGCTGAAAGTGTAATCCTGCGAAAAGGCCTTCAGTAAAACTTCCTGAGGAGCCGGATGGTTGCAGTTGCGGAACGCTGGTATTCAGCTTTTGCCCGGCCGAAAGTATAAACCATAGCAAAAGTGCTACTCCTGCTGCTACAGTCAGATTTAGTATGGTATTTTTGTTGTTGCCGGCTTTGGTCTTCATCAGTCCTGATCAGAGGTTAGGTTTATTCCTGAATATTTTCGTCGTTGCCCAAATTGTTTAGTATCGAATTAACCTCTTTTTCGGTGGCAGTAAGTCTGCCCCGGCAGTATCTGATAAGTTCAGCTGCCCGTTTTACCTTTTCTGAGAGTTCATCCACACCAATGGAAGCATTTTCAATCTCCGAAACTATGGCCTCCAGTTCGGTAATGGCCTGTGTATAGTTTATTTCTTTCTTCATGATAATTCTTTGTTAAAAACAGTGCTGAAAATTTTCCCTGACAGGGTTTCGGTTTCAAGTTCGTCGCCGGCTGCTGGTTTTGCATTTCCATTCAAGGCTTTTCCATTTAGCCGGGTGATGCTGAAACCCCGTTTCAAAACGTTAACCGGATCAAGCAGTTTGACTTTTCCCTCGGTGTGATTCAACTGGTCAATCTGCTGTTTGATGAAATGGTTTTTGTGTACCTGAACCAGTCTGTGTAATTCTGCGATTTTCGAGTCGGACTGCATTAAAATGCGGGCAGGTCCGGTTGATATGCCTGTTTCGTAGCGGCTGAGTGCAATGCGGTGGTTAAAAACCGTGGCATTTACATTGTCGCGGATTTCGCGCCCAAGCATATCGGTATGTTGTTGTTCGTTTTTAATCAACTCAAAAGCGGCATCAACAAAATCTTCGCTGGCTTTTGCAAATCTGTCGGACGCTGTCTGCAAAATCAGCCGGGCTGATACTTCAAGCATGGCAGCTGCATTCCCGATACGGTGGCTGAACTCGTCAAAACGCCCGATCAGGTAATGAGCTACGGCTGTTGGGGTTATTTTATTGATGGCTGCTACCATTTCTGCAACTGTTTCGTTGGTGGAATGCCCGATGCCAGTGATGACCGGTATTGGAAATCCTGCCACAAGAGAGGCAAGTGCATAATTGTCGTAACACGACATGCCGGTTTCATCGCCTCCGCCGCGTATAATGAGCACAGCATCAAACAAATGTTTTTGTGCCTGTATGGCAAGCAATTGCCTTCGGATAGACTCTACAGCCCCATCGCCTTGCAGCAGGGCATGAAACATGGTCAGGTGAAAACGATATCCGGAAACATTGTTTTCGAGGGTAACTCTCAGGTCGCTGTAACCTTTACTGGTTTCAGCCGAAATAACCGCCAGCCTTGAGGGCAGCAATGGCATTTCCAGCAATTTATTCTGGTTAAACAGCCCCTCTTTTTTAAGCCGCTCAATGGTAAGGAGTTTTTCGCGCGCCAGTTCACCCAGGGTAAAAAGTGGCTCTATGTCTATAATTTGGAGCGAAAGTCCGTATTCCGACGAAAAACGTACATAAGCCAGAAACATAATATTTATGCCTTCGCGGAAAGACTCGCGGGTAACCGATTCAAATTTGCGGGTGATCTCAAAAAGGTCGTCGCGCCAGATGATGCCCCGTACCTGAGCACGAACCTTGCCCTGTTGCCGGTCAACCAGATCGGGATAACAATGCCCGCTGTGGGGGTAGAGGTTGAGTTTTGAAATCTCGGCTCTGATCCAGAAAGGCATGGCATAATGCTTCCGGAACATCCTGGTGATGCTCTCGGTGATATCGAACAACGAATAAACCTGCCTTTCTGACTGAGAATGTGCCTGTTCCATAACTGCCGGCTGACTTTGCAAAGTTGCGAAATCTTGTGTAAACCTACATGTTTTTGTGCTGATAAGCAAACAATTTTCAATGGGGAATGTTGCCTCTGTATAGCATTTGAATCGGCTTTGCGCAGTCATATTAAATAAATGTTAAATCGTTGAAGTGCTGATTCAGGTGCGGATTAATCGTTAATTTTGAGTTAAATTTTGAAATTCTGATTAAACGCGTTGATTATGAAAACCCTCAGCCTGATGCGTCATGCAAAATCCTCCTGGAAAGACGCCGAGTTGAATGACCTTGACCGGCCTTTGCTCGAAAAAGGTTTGCGGCGCACCCGCACAATTATTGCCCACTTGAAGGAAAAATCCTTCAGCCCCGAATATATACTGTGCAGCCATGCCCGCCGATCACTCGAAACTGCCAGAATTATGGCTCATGCTTTCGGTATTGAAGATGAGTTTTTCAGAATTGAAAAAAACCTTTACACCGACAGCGCCGATAACTATTTCGACCGTTTGTTTGACCTTCCCGAAAAAATAAATCATGTGCTCATGGTCGGGCACAATCCATCAATTACCAACTTTGTAAATGCCTACCTGAAACAAAAGATTGATTATCTGCCTACTTCGGGGATTGTAATTCTTTCTTTCGATACCGGTAATTGGGAAGAACTGCCCATGGCTCAAAGCAGGACTATGCTGGTGGCCTATCCAAAGATGCTGAAATAAGTTGAAACTTAAGGCATTTTTTAATCATTTCAAAACCAACAAATACTTTACAGGTCTTATGGCCAAAACTCCAGGATCATTAATCAACCGCGAAACCAGTTGGCTTGAGTTCAACGGCAGGGTGCTTCAGGAAGCTGAAGATAAATCTACCCCGCTGATTGAGCGCATTAAGTTTTTAGGTATTTTTTCAAATAACCTCGATGAGTTTTACCGCGTTAGGGTAGCAACGCTCAACCGCATGATGGATTATAATCAACGCAGCGGCGAAGGTTTTAATCCGAAAAGAATCCTGAAAGAAATAAATAGGATTGACAAGGAACAACAAAAGGATTTTTCCCGGATCTTCAGGGGAATTGTACGCGAATTGGCGCAGGAAGGTATTTTTATTATTAATGAAAAGCAGCTAAATGCAGATCAGGGAGCGTATGTTCGTAAATTTTTTAACGACCACGTAAGGGGTTTGTTGTTCCCGATTATGCTCAACAACCTGAAGTCTGCGTCGCTGGTTGATAAATCCATTTACCTTGCCCTGAAACTTGAGTCTTCATCCAGTCAGATTCCCCGGCAGTTTGCGGTTATCAGAGTCCCTTCAAAACCATTATCCCGTTTTGTAAGCCTGCCCTCAGTTGATAATCATAAATATATTATTCTGCTTGATGATGTGATCAGGTATTGCCTCGACGAAGTGTTTTCGATGTTCGGATATGATGTTTATAATGCTTATACTTTCAAGTTTACCCGCGATGCTGAGCTTGATATTGACAGCGACGTTTCCAAAAGTTTTCTTGAGATAATGACAGAAAGCCTGAAACAACGCAAACTTGGTGCTCCGGTAAGGTTTATTCACGACAAAACCATGCCTGCCGAGTTGCTGAATCTCCTGAAATCAAAACTTGACATCAGCGAAGCAGATACCTTGTCGAAAAGCGGGCGATATCACAACTTCAAGGATTTTATGTCATTCCCCGATGTGGGCCGCCCTGATTTGCTGTTTACAAAAGTACAGCCACTTGAGCATCGTAAACTTCCGCGGTTTGAAAGTATATTAAGCACTTTGCGTCATCAGGATATTATGTTGCATTATCCTTATCAGTCGTTTCACTACATCATTGACCTGTTGCGCGAAGCCTCCATTGATCCACAGGTAAGGGCCATAAAAATGACCTTGTACCGCGTTGCCAGCGATTCAAAAGTGGTGAATGCGCTTATCAACGCTGCACGAAACGGGAAAGCTGTTACGGTTTTTATGGAACTGCAGGCACGATTTGACGAGGAGGCAAACATCTACTGGGCAGAAAAAATGCAGGAAGAAGGAGTTAAACTTATTCAGGGAATTCCGGGATTTAAGGTTCATTCCAAATTATTGCTGATCCGCCGTAAGGAGGGAAATAAGAATGTTTATTACGCCAATGTGGGAACCGGAAACTTCAACGAACAGACCGCACGGATTTATGCCGACGACAGCCTGCTCACTTCCGACCCCGATATTACTTCAGATGTAAACTCTGTATTTCATCTTTTTGAAAGCAAGTATAATCCACCAAAATTCAGGAAACTGATTGTTGCTCCGTTTCATATGCGTAATTTCTTTATCAGGATGATTAATAATGAGATAAAGATTGCAAAAAGTGGAAAGGATGCCTGGTTTATTGTTAAACTCAACAATCTGGTAGACGATAAAATGGTGAAAAAGCTTTACCAGGCCAGTGAAGCCGGGGTAAAAATAAAGATCATCTGCCGTGGCACCTGCACCCTGGTGCCAGGCGTAAAAGGACAAAGCGAAAATATTGAAGTAATCAGCATCGTTGACAAGTTTCTTGAACATTCACGGGTATTTGTCTTCAACAACGGGGGCAAAGAAAAATACTACATATCTTCGGCCGACTGGATGGTTCGGAATCTTGATAACCGCATAGAAGTAGCTTGTTCGGTTGAAGATACTTCGCTGCAGCAGGAATTAAAAACTATGTTGCTGATTCAGCTGAAAGACAATACCAAGGCAAGATTTGTGAATTATCCCACGGTAAATGAATACAAAGAGCGTGATAAAGTCCCTGAAATCAGGTCGCAGGTAGCCATTTACGACTATTTAAAAAGTATTTAAATTGGTTTTAAAGGGATCTATGTAAAAGCCCCCGGAAATTATTTTTTTCCGGGGGGCTATTTATTTTGTGGAAAATGCTTTGTGCTTTCCGGCAGCAGATTCCGAAATAAAACTTAATCCAGTTCTATGTCGAACTGCATCATTTCTGAGAATTGATTCAGGCGTTCATTCAATTCGGAGGAGGTAAGATCAAGTAATCCTTCGGTGCCAAATTTTTCAACAGTAAACGAAGCCATGGCTGAACCATAGATGATGGCACGTTTCATATTCTCGAATGATACATCGCCGGTTTTTGCCAGATAACCTATAAATCCTCCTGCAAAAGTATCTCCTGCTCCGGTAGGATCGAAAACTTCTTCTAAGGGAAGTGCAGGAGCGTAGAATACACTGTTTTCATTAAACAGCATAGCGCCATGCTCTCCTTTTTTTATAACCAGGTATTTGGGTCCCATCGCAATAATTTTGCGGGCCGCCCTAATTAATGAATACTCTCCCGAAAGCTGGCGGGCTTCTTCATCGTTGATGGTAAGCACATCCACCATGCCAATCACCTCTATCAGATCATCCATGGCGGTGTTCATCCAAAAGTTCATGGTATCCATTACAATAAGTCTGGGCCTTGCCGGCAGCTGCTCAATCACACTCTTTTGTATCTGTGGGGTAAGGTTGCCCAGCATCAGGAATTTACAATCCATGTAAGATTGCGGAAGCACCGGATTAAAATCTGCAAGTACATTCAGTTCAGTAGCCAGTGTGTCGCGGGTGTTCATGTCGTTGTGATAACGACCTGCCCAAAAGAAGGTTTTTCCATCGGGAATTACTTTTATGCCCTCGGTATTAACTCCATTGTCATTTAATAGTTTCAGGTATTCTTCAGGGAAGTCGCCACCCACTACAGAAACAATTCTGGCGTCAACTCCCAGTTTACCGGCTGCAAGTCCGATAAATGTACCAGCTCCGCCCAATATTTTATCGGTTTTGCCAAACGGTGTTTCAATGGCATCAAAGGCAACAGTGCCTACTACAACAAGACTCATTTTAAGGTTTTAGTATTTGTTAATCAGTTAATTACATTTCTGGTTGTCAGCTGTACCGACTTTTTTGACTTTACTGAAGAAACTCCTTTTTCAGAAACTCTTCCAGTTTTAATAAGTCAGCAGTAAACTTTCTGATGCCTTCGCTAAGTTTTTCAGTGGCCATGGCATCTTCGTTCATCAGCCAGCGGAACGATTTTTCGGTGAGGTTGATTTTTTCAATGTCCATCGCTTGTGCATGATTTGCATCCAGCATCAGCTGCAGCGTTTCATTGGATGATTCCAGCTCATGAAGCAGCGAAGGGGCAATGGTAAGCAAGTCGCAGCCGGCAAGAGCTGTAATTTCGCCTTTGTTTCTGAAACTGGCACCCATCACTTCGGTGGTATAACCAAATTTCTTGTAATAATTAAAAATCTCGGTCACCGATTTTACACCAGGGTCATCCAAAGGGTTGGTGGATGAAAATTGCTGTTCCTTTTTATACCAGTCGAGAATTCTGCCAACAAAAGGCGAAATGAGTTTTACTCCCGCTTCGGCGCATGCAATGGCCTGGATTTTTGAAAAAAGCAGTGTCAGGTTACAATGTATCCCTTCTTTTTCGAGCACTTCGGCTGCTTTTATGCCTTCCCAGGTGGCTGCTATTTTTATAAGAATTCTTTCGCGGTTTATGCCTGCTTTCTCGTACATACTGATGAGCTGCCGGGCTTTTTCAATGGTAGCTTCGGTGTCGAACGATAACCTGGCATCCACTTCGGTGCTTACCCTGCCGGGGACAATCTTCAGGATTTCGAGTCCGAAAAGAACAGCCACCCTGTCGAGGCACAACGCCAGCTGCTCCCCGTTGTTTTGACTCAGTTTTTTTGCTTCAGCAGCAGCGGCAGCAGCAAGATGACGATATTTCGCATCTTTTGCGGCAGCATAAATCAGCGAAGGATTGGTGGTAGCATCCACAGGCAGATAGGCTTTCATGGATTCAAAATCACCGGTATCGGCAACAACACGGGTAAACTTCTTCAATTGCTCAAGCGCATTCATATCTTCTTATTTTGAGCTGCAAAGTTAGGGTAAATATCAGAAAAAGAGTTTTAAAAATGTATTCCGATCCTCACTTTTTGCCGATTGTCCGTGATAAAATGCATGTTTGTCAGCATTCAGCGATAAAGAATGTGAATAATTATTACTTCTGATTCAGAATAAGTTATGAATATTGTTAATTATGAAAAAAAGGAGCTTGTAATTTTTTGATTACGAAGATTGCAGTTGATAATTCAATTATTAATGATTTTTAACATAATGCTGAAACCAAAACAGCGGTCACTTTGTTTGAATTACTGACATTTGGGTTAATTTTACCAATCCGGGATACTTGCGGGCGAAATCCGGTTGATTGTCCTGATAAAAACAGAAAACATATGCCAGACTTCAAAAACAGCGTAATCAAATTCAGGCAGACAGACTTTGAAGCCAACCGGGAGCATTTCGAAAATCTTGGTCGTCAGCAAAAACCTCATACCTTGTTTATCGGTTGCTCCGATTCGCGGGTGGTACCTTCTCTCATCACCCAATCGAAGCCAGGAGAGCTGTTTATTGTAAGAAACATTGCCAATATAGTTCCGCCATACCGCGAATCAGTTGAATTTCTGGCCACAACTTCAGCCATTGAATATGCTGTTCAGGTGCTGAATGTAGAAACCATTATTGTTTGCGGCCATTCCAATTGCGGAGGCTGCGCTGCACTTTACACCGATCCCGGACAACTTTCCCACATTCCGCATACCCGCCGCTGGCTCGAACTGGCACTGCCTGTAAAGGAAAAAGTGTTAAAAATTGTTCCCGAAACCGACCTCGCCGCCCGCGAATGGCTCACCGAACAAATGAATGTGGTGGAACAACTCAAACATCTGATGACATTTCCTTATATTGCTGAAAAAGTACTTGCCGGAGATCTGAAGCTTTGCGGATGGCACTACATCATTCCAACAGGAGATATTTACCAGTACGAAAAAGAAAGCGGACAGTTTGAGTTGCTGGGGCATTAGGAAGGGGGAGAATTACTAATTACCAATTACTAACTTCTAAAATCTAAATATCTGTAAAGTTTGACAGGTGGTGTTGTATTGGTAAATTTCATGGATTTTAATAGTATAATTTTGCTGGAATAAGCGGATGTGTGCAATTGATAATGTTGAAATTTTAGATTTTGCTTACATGCGAATTTATTCCCTGCCCTGTTAGTTTCATTTGCACATAAAATTTTCTTTGCCTTATTTTGCCGGAAAAAAATGAGGACTCCCCTTTGTATTGCATCTGCTTTTATTTTATTGATATTTAATAATATACCAGCATTTTCGCAGGAAGCTACTTCTGCATACAAGTTAAATGTTTCAGGTTTTGTGCGTGCCGATGCTATTTTCGACAGCCGTCAGGTGGTGGAAGCGCGTGAAGGTTTTTTGCTGTTTTATCCCAAAAAGCCAGAGTTTGATAAAAATGGCAGGGACGTCAACGCTCATCCATCTTTCAATCAGTATGCCATGACTACCCGCCTCACAGCCAAAGTTACCGGCCCCGATGTACTGGGTGCCAAAATGTTGGCTGTTGTGGAAAGTGATTTTACCGGTGCTTCCAATGCCGAAAATAACAGCCTCAGGCTTCGTCATGCCTATATTTCCATGAAGTGGCCCAAAACCAGAATCATGGCCGGGCAATATTGGCATCCACTGGATGTACCTGAAATGATTCCCAATGTGTTGTCGCTCAATACCGGTGCACCTTTTCATAGTTTCAGCCGGCAACCACAGGTCAGACTCGATCAGCAGCTGGGTGGATTAAACCTGGTTCTGGTAGCTGCTTCTCAGCGCGATTATGTAAATACCGGCCCGCTTAGCGGTTCTTCAATTTATCTCCGCAACAGCGTTATCCCCAACCTCCACAGCCAGATTCAGATTAAAAAAGGGAAACTTTTTGCCGGTGCAGGTATTGATTTTAAACGGCTTACCCCAAGGTTGGTATACGATAGCATTTACACAGGAAATGTACATGCCGACTTATTCTCCTATACCGGATTTTTGTCATGGACTGCTGAAAACTGGTCATTAAAAACTCAGTATACATTGGGCAGGGCACTCAACGATCATTTGATGATGGGGGGCTTTGGCGAAATAATTCCTGATACACCCGGTAGCCCCGTCTCATACAGCCCAATTACTCATCATTATTTTTGGGTGAATATCGCCAAAACCAGTGGTAACTGGCAACCCTCATTTTTTGCCGGATACCTGTACAATGCCGGAGCTGCTGAAACCTTGCGCACACCTACCTATTCCAGAGGCGAAGATATTGACTACATTTACAGGCTGGCACCCATGATTACTTACGTGAATGGCAAATTCAGCTTTATTGCCGAGGTTGAGTATACTGCCGCAGCCTTTGGCGAAGTTGGGGAGAAGAATAAAGTGTACAACACCTCCGAAACCGGAAACCTTAGGGTTGGCCTTGGTGCTGTTTACAGTTTCTGATTTCAGGTTCCCAGCAGCCAGCGGAATATCTTTTCTGCTTCTTCGCGGTTTTTGCCACATACAATTTCTTCGGGCTGAAATCCTATGCAAACCTGAGGCCGCTCAGGCTTGCCGAACAACTTGCACTTCAAATCCTCAGTAAGCTGCACACAGGGTACCATAGCCGGTTTGCCGCCGGGCATGCCCGGAATGGGTGTGCTTATGGATGGAAATATACAGCAGGCAGCACAATTGGGTCGGCATTCCATTTTTTTTACCGGATTTTAAAACTGCAAAATTAAGCGGAATTTGTGTTGTTCATACCCTTTCTGACCTCTAAAGCATCTTTAAATGACAAAGTCAGCGCCTTTTTCGGAGGCTTTAATCAAGTCTGCCAGATTGAGAATAACTTTATGTCGAATATCTTCATTAAAGAAAAAGCTTCATCTGTTTAGCCGGGAAACTCTACCGGGGCTGAAAAAAAAATAGGGGCCGAAGCCCCTTTTTTATAATTGTGGTCCTGCAGCAACCAGGCGTTTGCCTTCGTCGTTGTCGGTGTATTTTTCAAAATTATCAATAAACCTCTTGGCCAGATCTTTTGCTTTGACATCCCAATCGGCGGCAGTGGGGTAGGTGTCGCGGGGATCAAGCACAGCCGGGTTAACGCCATGTAATTCAGTAGGAACTTCAAGATTGAAATATGGAATCATTTTGGTTGGAGCGTGGTCAATTGAGCCATCCAGAATTGCATCAATGATCGCACGGGTATCTTTGATGGAGATGCGTTTGCCTGTTCCATTCCATCCTGTATTTACCAGATATGCTTTTGCTCCTGATTTTTCCATACGTTTTACGAGCTCAACACCATATTTGGTTGGATGCAGAGTTAAGAACGCATTTCCAAAACAAGCTGAGAAAGTAGGCTGGGGAGTGGTAACTCCGCGCTCGGTACCTGCCAGTTTGGCTGTGAATCCGGAGAGGAAGTGATATTTGGTTTGTTCGGCAGTCAATTTTGAAACCGGAGGCAACACACCAAAAGCATCGGCAGTAAGGAAAATAACCTTGGTTGCATGTCCGCCTTTTGAAACCGGTTTAACAATGTTGTCAATGTGGTAGATGGGATAAGATACCCTGGTATTCTCAGTTTTGGAGGCATCAGCAAAATCAATGGTTCCATCGGGGAGAACTACCAGATTTTCGAGCAATGCATCGCGGCGGATGGCATGATAGATGTCTGGTTCGTTTTCTTCGCTTAAATTAATGCATTTGGCATAACAACCGCCTTCAAAATTGAAAACGCCCTCGTCGTCCCAGCCATGTTCATCATCTCCGATAAGTGCACGTTTAGGATCGGCCGAAAGGGTGGTTTTTCCGGTTCCTGAAAGCCCGAAGAAAATGGCAACATCGCCTTCCTTGCCCATATTGGCGGAGCAATGCATAGAAGCTATACCTTTGAGCGGCAGGTAGTAATTCATCATAGAGAAAATGCCTTTTTTCATTTCCCCGCCATACCAGCTGCCACCAACAATCTGAACTCTTTCCTTAAGGTTGAATGCAACAAAATTTTCAGAATTTAATCCCTGTTCCTTCCACTGCGGGTTGATGGCCTTGGCGCCATTGATCAGCACAAAATCGGGATGAAAATTTGCAAGTTCTTCTTCGGTTGGCCTGATAAACATGTTTTTTACAAAATGAGCCTGCCATGCAACTTCCATAATAAACCTGACACTCAGGCGGGAATCATGGTTTGCACCGGCAAAAGCATCAACCACATACAATTTTTTGCCCGACAACTGTTTGGCAACAATCTTTTTCAAATGTGCCCATATCTCAGGCGTGATGGGCTTGTTGTCGTTTTTACCGATGGTGCTCCACCAAACGGTATTTTAGCTCACTTCGTCGCGAACGATGTACTTGTCTTTGGGCGAACGGCCGGTGAAAATGCCGGTATCTACCGAAACGGCTCCCGATTTGGTTAAAACTCCTCTTTCAAATCCCTCAAGCGAAGGGTCCATTTCATGCTCAAAAAGCAATTCAAACGAAGGATTGTAAATAATTTCTTTGACATCAACAATGCCGTAAAGACTGAGATCTATTGCCTGGCCGGAAGCAATGGCAACGGTGTTTGACTGGTTGGTCATTGGAATTTAATTTAGATTATGGTTGGTGGTATTTAATTATCTAAATATGAATGACTGCGCCATAAGGTGCAATGCAAACGTTTGCAAAAGTAAGAATTTATTGTAATTACTACCTTCATATGTAAAAAAATGATTACGTTTTTTTTGAAAGGGTAGTGTTTTTGCAATAAGCATGGATTGAAAACCAAAATAAACAGCCGTTAAATCTGTAAATTCCGGAAATTACGGCTGCTTATTTTAATTCTTAAGATGTAATCAGCATTTTCGGTAAACAATTGCAACCACTGTGCGGTCGTCGCCTCCCATATTAACAGTGAGCCCGTAAGGACGCTCTGCGGGGATGTTGATTTGTGCTTCGCCGGCATTTCCGGTGAGTTGTTCCCAGATGGTAACTGCCTGATGCACACCTGTAGCTCCGGTAGGGTGGCCCCAGCCAATCAGTCCTCCGGTAGTATTAACCGGAATTTTGCCCTTGCGGGAAGTATGTCCTTCAATAACAAAATCGGCACCTTTGCCCTCTTCGGCCAGGCCAATGGCTTCCATCCCCAGAATTCCGGCTATGGTGAAGCAGTCGTGTGTTTCAACTGTAGCCAGATCTGATGCTGTAATTCCTGCCGAATCAAGTGCCTGCTTTACGGCAAAAGCCACCGTACTCAGGCGGGTGAGGTCGTCGGGCAGTGCTGTAATATCATCGGCAGCATGTCCAACTCCAACTACTTCAACGGCCTGATTTAAAGCTACTCCGCAGCGTTGCAAACCTTCTTCGCTCACAATGGCAATGGATGAAGCCCCATCTGACACCTTGGAGCAATCAAAAACATTCAGATGGTCGGTAAAGCTGCGCGGATTGGGTTCTGTAAGTCCTTGTGACTCAAGGTCGGCTACCTGGTTGGTATATTCCTGCGCAGTAGGGCAGAGGCGGGCATTTTCAATGGCATTTTTATACCATACTGCAAAGGCTTTGCGGGCCTTATCGCGCCCGACTTTTTCGAAGTAAGCACCGGCTCTGTCACTGAACTGACCCGGAAAAAAATAGGCATGGCCTTCTTTCCTGCGTTTAAACCATCCGGCACCTGCTAGTATGTCAGCACCGTAAATGGCCTTGACCGTATTCTGAACTTCTACACCCAATGCAAGTACAACCTCTGCACTTCCTGAAAGTACTGACTTTATACCTGTGGCAAGTGCCAGCCCGCCGGAAGCGCAGGCCCCTTCAACCCTGATTGAAGGTTTTAGTCTTAGCTGCGGGTCAATCATGCCCAGAAAAGCACCCAGATGAGCCTGCTTGTTGAAACGCGAGGCCATAAAATTGCCTACAACGCCTTCATCAACATGAGCAGCACCGCCAATTTGAGCCAAAGTGCCTTTGCCTGCTTCCTCAATATAATGCTCCAGCCCGGGCCTCTCTTTCTTGGGATTGAACTCTTTGCGGCCTGTTCCCATGGATACAGTGTTGTATCCGGCAATCATATATATTTTTTTGTGTGGTTTCATGCTTGTGTTTTTGATTATTTGAAAAGATGAAAAAGATGATTCTTCAGCTGAGAACTAAACAACAAACTCGTTAACCGGTCCGTAGGCATGGAAAAATCCGGTAAGCATTACCGTGTTGACATCAGCTGAATTGGCCGCAACTCCGTCAGAAACTAATTTTAGCCCGATTTCGCGACTGCGCTTACCATATTCCAGCGCCAGAGCAGCTCCTTTTTCACTCATCCCTTTGTAGTGCTGATAAGCTTTTGCGGCAAGGCTCTCTTTTTCGGAGGATTTGACAAGATTTTTCCAGGGCAAAGCTACCGCCGGCAATTCTCCCAGCCATGCATCGGCACTTGCCGAAAACTCTGAAAATGCAACATAGCTGCCTGTATCTGCTGAGTAAACAGCAACTGGCCTGCCTTTTTCGTATTTAAGGAAGCCATCTTTCTGGCTGCCATCAGCATACTGACCTCCTTTGACTCCTTTTTCAAACATTTCATCGAGCAGGGAAGAGTGCAGAGTTTCGCCTTCCATATATGGGTCCATTACTTTCATGATGAATCTAACCACATCAATTCCAACATAGTCAATCAGCTGAAAGATACCCATGGGGCGCATCATCCAGTCCTGACTTACTTTGTTCATGCAATACACTGCTTCGTGCAGCGGCATAAGGCTTTTTAATTCAAGCGCCTTGTTGATTCCATGCAGTGCATCGCGCATAAAGTGGCCGTTGCCGATAAAGCCTGCAATATCGTTGGATGGTACCACCACCTTACGCATATTTTTTGCGAGTTGAAGTGCAAATTCTTTCATTTCTGAACTGTTTTCACTGATGGTGATCAGTTCTACCAGCTTTTGAACAGCAGGAGGATTGTAAAAATGAAAGCCCAGTATCCGCCCTTCGAGCGAAGCCGATTGGTTAAGCCCGCCAATGGGAACCGAAGAGGTGTTGGTGAAAAACCAGGGCTGGTTGGGGTTGTTGCTGTTGATCTGGGTAAACAAACGGGTCTTTAAACCTGCATCTTCGCTCACTGCCTCAAAAATCAGGGTGCTGTCGTAAGCGGCTTCAAGGCGGGTGCCAGGCCTGATCACCGACATCACATCCGAAATATAGGCTTCAATAATATCGCTGTTTTCAATAAGGTCGGCACGATCGGCATACAACTTGCGCAATTGTACTGTTTTCTTTTCGGCAGCTTTCAGTACCTGTGCCCTGATGTAGCTGAGCAAACCGGGCAAAGCAGATGAAGTAACATCAATGGCATTTACAACAAAATGGCGGCCTTTGTTGGCGGGAAGAAGCATCTGATCGGCCACTTCAAGTGCCGATAGCAGCAAAATGCCGCTTCCCATTTTGCCGGCAGCGCCTAAAACGCTAACATTTGTGAGTCTGTCTGTGTAATTCATTGGGTTGGTTTTATCGTTTTATGTGATTTTTTGTTGAAGGAAGAAAGCCGATGCACCAAATGGGCTTTGTTTTAAGCAGTTTGTTTTTAGCTAAAGTCATGACAACAGGTGTTGCCGGCTGTAAATATATAGCATTATTTAAATATGTGCATACGTTTCCGGTGGAAATTCTGCGCCATACAAGAAACGAATGCACAAAGGAAAATATTTACCAGTTTGGTTTGCGTTTTTCGAGAAAGGCTTTCATACCTTCGAGGCCTTCGTTTCCAAATGGGTCGCCAAAGTGTTTTTGTTCCAGCAATTCACCTTCCTGATAATGCATTTCCACTCCTTTACGGGTAACTTCTTTAACAAGTTTAACTGCCATCGGGCCTTTGGCTGCGATATTTTCAGCCATTTTCATGGTTTCGGGAATCAAAGCTTCCGGTTCTGTTACTTTTTGTACCAACCTCATCTGCAGTGCAGTATTGGCATCAATTACCTCGGCGGTGGTGAGCAGCCAAAGGGCATCGGCCAGGTTGGTAAGCCGGGGCAGGCGCTGGGTTCCGGCGTAACCGGGAATAAGGCCCAGATTTACCTCGGGTTGCCCGAATCTGGCTGTTGCCGATGCAATCCTGAAATCGCAGGCCATAGCCAGTTCCATACCTCCGCCAAGCGCAAAGCCGTTGATGGCAGCGATCACCGGAAAAGGTAAAGTGGCGAACCGGTTAAAAACTGCTTGTCCACGTGCCGAAAATGCTCGCCCTTCATCAGGTGACATATTAACCATTTCGGCAATGTCGGCTCCGGCGACAAACGCTTTGCCTTCTCCTGTTATAATCAGGGCTCTTATTTCGCTGTTGCCTGAAATACTGGTAATAAAGTCGTCCATTTCGTTGAAAAAAACTGAGTTCAGCGCATTGAGTGCTGACGGACGGCTGATGGTAAGCAACATAACAGGGCCCTTTTGCTCAGGCCTCAGGATGGTGTAATCCATAAAAATTACTTTAGGTGGGTTAAGGCTTTTAAACAGTTTCCTGCTGCAAAGGTTCAAGCGGGGGGAGTGGTGTAAAGATAAAAAAAAAGACTGCCCGGAGACAGTCTTTTTTTACAGTTACAATTTAATTACTTCTTTTTTGAAGCTTTTTTCTTGCCGTCGTCTTTCTTTGCCTTTTTGGTTTTGCCTGCAGCTTTTGCAGCGGCTTCTTCCTTAATGGCAGCGTGAGCAGCAGCCAGACGTGCGATGGGAACGCGGTAAGGTGAACAACTTACGTAGTTCATTCCCACACTGTGGCAGAACTCAACTGATGAAGGCTCTCCACCATGTTCGCCGCAGATACCTACTTTGAGGTTGGGGCGGGTGATGCGTCCGCGCTCAACGCCCATACGTACGAGCTGTCCAACACCTTCGCGGTCGAGAACCTGGAAAGGATCGTGTTTCAGGATGCCTTTGTCAAGGTAAACGGGCAGGAATTTGCCGGCGTCGTCTCTTGAATAACCAAAGGTCATCTGGGTAAGGTCGTTGGTTCCGAATGAGAAGAACTCAGCTGACTCGGCGATTCTGTCGGCGATAAGCGCTGCACGTGGAATCTCGATCATGGTACCTACAAGGAAATCAATTTTATCCTTGCGTTCATCAAATACTTTCTGAATGGTATCGCGAACGATTTTTTCCTGCATCTTCATCTCTTCGAGGGTTCCTGTGAGAGGAATCATAATCTCGGGAACAGCTTTGATGCCTTTTTTCTTCAGGTTAAGGGCTGCTTCGATGATGGCGCGTGCCTGCATTTCCGAAATTTCGGGATAGGTATTTCCCAAACGGCAGCCACGGTGGCCAAGCATGGGGTTGAATTCGGCAAGATCGTGAACTTTCTGTTTAACTTCCTCAACAGAAATGCCCATTTCTTTTGCCATCTCAAGCTGATTGGCTTCTTCGTGGGGAACAAATTCATGTAAAGGAGGATCGAGCAAACGAACAGTTACAGGGAGATCCTGCATGGCTTCGAAAATACCTTCAAAATCTGAACGCTGAATGGGGAGGAGCTTCTCGAGTCCTTTGCGGCGTCCGGTTTCGTCGTCGGCAAGAATCATTTCGCGCATGGCTTTGATGCGGTCGCCTTCGAAGAACATATGCTCTGTGCGGCACAATCCAATACCCTGTGCACCAAAGTTGCGGGCAACTTTTGAGTCGTTGGGAGTATCAGCATTGGTGCGAACCAGCATGCGTGAATATTTGTCAGCCAGTTTCATCAGCTTGCCAAAGTCGCCGCTGAGCGAAGGATCCATGGTCTGGATTTTGCCTTCATAAACTTCGCCGGTGCTTCCGTTGAGTGAAATCCAGTCGCCTTCGTTGAAAGTTACGCCATCAATAACCAGCTTGCGGTTTTTGTAGTCAATCTTGAGGCTGCCGGCACCTGAAATACAGCATTTACCCATACCACGGGCAACAACAGCAGCGTGTGAGGTCATACCGCCACGGGCAGTAAGGATACCCTGTGCAACATTCATACCTTTAAGGTCTTCGGGAGAGGTTTCGATACGAACCAAAACCACTTTGTTTCCTTTGGCAACCCATTTTTCAGCTTCGTCGGCAAAAAATACAATCTGTCCGGTAGCTGCTCCTGGTGATGCGGGAAGTCCTTTGGCAAGAATTTTGGCTTTCTTGAGGGCGGCAGTTTCAAATACAGGGTGCAGTAACTCGTCGAGTTTTGCGGGTTCGCAGCGGAGAATGGCTTCTTTTTCAGTGAGAATGCCTTGTTTGAGCATATCCATGGCAATTTTTACCATGGCAGCGCCGGTGCGTTTTCCGTTGCGGGTCTGAAGCATCCACAGTTTACCATCCTGAATGGTGAACTCCAGATCCTGCATATCGCGGTAATGATCTTCAAGTTTCTGCTGAATTTCGAGCAGTTCCTTATAGATGGCCGGCATTGCTTCTTCGAGTGAAGGAAATTTTGAAGCACGCTCCTTTTCAGAAACATTGGCAAGTTTTGCCCAGCGTTTTGAACCTTCTTTGGTGATTTGCTGAGGTGTGCGGATACCGGCAACAACGTCTTCTCCCTGAGCATCAATCAGGTATTCTCCATTGAACAGGTCTTCTCCGGTTCCGGCGTCGCGGGTAAATGCAACCCCGGTTCCTGAATTTTTACCCATATTGCCGAATACCATAGCCTGTACGTTAACGGCTGTTCCCCATTCTTCGGGAATGTTGTTGAGCTTGCGGTAGTATACAGCGCGTTCGTTCATCCAGCTGTCGAAAACTGCAGTAACTGAACCCCAGAGCTGTTCCCATGGATCGGTGGGGAAATCGTGGCCGGTAACTTTTTTAACCGCTTTTTTGAAGCGTTTTACAAGTTCTTTAAGGTCTTCAACGGTAAATTCGGTATCTAATTCAATGCCTTTCTCTTCTTTCATGTGTTCCATGATTTCTTCGAAAGGATCAATGTCTTCTTTTGATGCGGGTTTCATGCCGAGAACCACATCGCCGAACATTTGAACAAAACGGCGGTATGAATCCCATGCGAAGCGCTCATTGCCCGATTTTTTGGCAATACTTTCAACGGCTTCGTCGTTAAGACCAAGGTTTAACACGGTGTCCATCATGCCGGGCATTGAAGCACGCGAGCCGGAACGAACCGAAAGCAGCAGCGGATTCTTTTTGTCGCCAAAGCCTGAACCCATAATTTTTTCAACATACTTAACGGCAGCTTCCACTTCGCCTTTAATCATGGCGATGGTTTTTTCAGCTCCCAGGTTGTTGTAGTCGGTACAAACTTCGGTGGTGATGGTGAATCCCGGAGGTACCGGCACCCCAATCAGGTTCATTTCGCAGAGGTTGGCACCTTTACCGCCAAGCAGGTTTCTCATACTGGCATCGCCTTCGGCTTTTTTATTCCCGAAAGTGTAAACCGATTTTCTGGTCTTCTCTTTTCCCATTTTACTTAGGTTTTATAGGATTTTGGTTAATAATATCAATGCTTGATTTCTTGCAGGTTAGCCCCGCTGAAACGCGGGTGCAAAGGTACAAAAAAAAATTTTTCACGACATATCAAAATACATGGCCATGAAAAATTGATAATTCCTTAACAGATGTAATTTGGTTTAACCAACTGAAGTTCATTTTTTATGAATCAGCTGATTATAATTGTATTGATTATAGCTGATAACAGGGAGTTTGTCGTTTCGTAGTTTTATAGTTTTTCCATGGCTATTCAAAGAATTTCTTTTAATTAATTGATGATTACTCTATAGTTCGCCTTTAGTACTCAGTCTTCGACCAGGTATTGTAATTATTTGAAAAACTGGTTCTATTTGTTTATGTATCCTAGTTTTTCTTCTAATGTGGAACAAATTTTACGATGTTTTACAGGATTTTGTTCTTTGAGAAGTTGAATGTTTAATAATTTCCATTGTACTGCCGGAAAAATACTGAAGTCATATAAACCCCAGTCGGGCAATCCTTGCTCAAATTTTAATAGAAAGTTCTTATCTGCAGCGGAAAGTGAGTTATGTATCTTTTCGATCAGAAATGATCTGGCACTCTCAAAGTCGGAGTAGGTAAATTTTTGTTGGGTCATTCCTGTAAATTGGTTCTCAAAAGCCTGTTTCATGCTGGTAAGGTTTGGAAACAGCAATTCTGATACTGGCCTGCCCGAGCTTAACAGGTAAAAAAGAAATCCTTTCTTTAAGTTCTCGTCTATTTGTTGTGTTTTAAACATTTGCTGTATATCAAACAAATCTCTCGGATGCTGTCTGTCAAGTGCTGCACAAATTTTTCCTCCATACAAGTGTGATTTTTCAACTATCTGGATTTCACAAAAGGCATCATATTCCTTTTGTGCTTTATCACAGAGTGTCTTTATTTCAGGAGGACTATAACATCCGCGTTTTACAAGATTCACCTCTACTTTAATAGTGGCCTCACTATTTGAAACAATTATTTTGGCTTCCGATTTTTTATGCTGTGCAAAAATGCCAGGTAAAGTTTTATTAATTTGTAACGCTATAAGCTGCAATGCTTCACTAATTCCTGCCAATGAGTTTTCCCGGCTGGTAACCGGAAGGTATGTTAAGTCAATGTCAACCGACAAACGTGGCATGTTGTTGTAAAACATATTGATAGCTGTTACTCCATGAAGGGCAAAGTTCTTTTCTTTAGCTACCAGAGGTAAAACCGAAAGCAGCAGGCTTACTTGTTTTTTATAATCTGTGCGTTCCATCATTTTCCAGTTCTTTGGGAACAGTCATATTGTAAGCAGCTACAAAAACTCCGTCGGAAACCAGACTCCGCTTGCCACTTCCCATATCTATATTTTTAGTATTCAGGTGTTTAAACCAAGCATGCCCTGCCTTTTCAGCCAGAAAAAGGAACAGCCGTTTTACTTTTACCGAATTGCAATTCTCTAAAAGCTCCTGTACGTTTGCAGGATTCAAATTATTAAGGCTTTCCATGATCTCAAAACACTCCACAAGGTCTTGTTTATTCGGTGACAGATACAAACATTCCATCATTGCCCTTGCTGGTGAAGAAATCTTTATTACTATATTTTTTTGCTCAGTTTCAACCAAGCCTTTGCCAGCAGGTAAAATATTTGAGGTTATATACCGGATATCTACACCCCAGTCATGTTTTATAAACCATGAAGGTAGGCGTTCCCCATGATTGCCAAAAAGATAAACCACATTTCTGCCAAAACTCAGATAATGGCTTTTTCCCATAAGAGCCAACGCAGTTTTAGCTGCAGGATGTATACTTAAATTCAACTGCTGTTGTAAAGAGTATACAGCTCCCATATATTCAACTTTATCTCCATACCTTGTCATAGCACCGTTGCCTATTGAGTGCAACCAATGACTGTTGCGATAGGTTCGCAAGAGCTCAGAGCTGTATCCCTGTTTGAACAACCAACTGCTTGTCAGTACAACTCCGGGAGGCTGAATTTGCATCAACTTGTTTATTTTTGACCCATTTTCTGTATGCATAATTCATAAATTTGCACAAATTTAAACTAAAATTAGGTAACTGGTTTAAAAATATCCATGAAAATGTAGTTTTAATGCATTATTTTGAATGAAAATAAACTATACTGGCCTTTTTAAGGTTTTGGGAGAAGCGAATCGCATTATTTCACATAACAGCGAAACCAGTCCATTTATGCATCAGCGCTTAAATTATTTTTAAGGATTTTCACAATTCCGCAACTGCCAAAAAAAAGACCGGAATAATTCCGGCCTTCTTTTTTCGGTTTATTTGCTTTTACCTGCGGTACCCGCTGATGTATTCGTCGAGTTCTTCGATGGTTGACTCAAATGTAAATGCATCATTCAGTTTGTAGTAATTGCCTATGTCGTAGGTATAACCGTAGGCATATTTTGCCAGGTCGAGGCGGGTGTCTTCAAAAGAGAATAACAGCATAATTTCTTTAACCTGAGCACTTAGCAGACAGTTTGAGGCTATTACCTGTTTGGCAATTTTGAGTTTGGTATCGTCGAAAGATTTACTTTCTATGGACATTTTTACTTCCTGGAATTCAGATGGATGCATCGGATAGGGGCATCCAACAGGGCCATTGTAGCCGGGCATCACATATGCCTGCTGCTGAGGCATGGGCTGCTGAACCGCGGGTTCCTGATAATATCCGCCCTGTGTGGTGGTGGTAGTTGAGTAGGTTGTCGTGGTCTGCGAAGTGGTAACCTGCGAACCCTGAGGGATAGCTCCACCCACGTTTATGTTCATGTTTACGCCCAGTTCGGGGTCGTTGTTGTTGATGCCCATGGAAACATTGCCCGGTGGCTCACCATATGTTTCGGTGTAGGTGGTAGTGGTTTGGGTAACAGTGGCCGGGGCCGGTGCTTGTGTGGTATAAACCACAACCTGCTGGCCGGGAGCTGGTGGTAAGGCTTGTGCAATGGGCACTTCGTTCATCCAGCGCATTACATACTCATTTTTATTGTTACGTTTGATAACAAAAGTAGTTTCTGTGCCCTGGTTGAATGTAAGAGTCTTGTCGAGATCGGGAATGGCAGTGTTGTCGAAAATGATCTTCACCTTGTAGGTTGGAGCAATCAGATCGGTGATTTTAACGTTGGTTTCAGGGGCGGCATTTTGCCTGATCCCGTTTAAAATTACTGTAAAACGCTCTCCCTGTTCAGAGAAGAAAATAAGTTTGGTGTAAAGCTGGGCGAAGGCATTCGTAGTGAAAGCCATGGCTGCAATCAACAGCAGCATTGGTAGTTTTCTTTTCATGTCGCGAAAATTGGTTGATTCGTGTTTGTTGTAGCAAAGATTGGTTCGTAAAAACTTTGTTCTTAATCCCGGGAATGATAAAAAGTAATTCACATTCCCGGTTTCAAATATAATGCCAACAAACATCTGTCGACCATATGGTCTATAATTTATAACCGGTATAAATAAGCAATGCTTATGATTACTTTTTTACCAGCTTTGAGGTTAGCGTTTCCCTTCCGTAAAGAACCTGAACAAAGTACAATCCCGGCTTAAGAGATTTGATGTTTATGGTTTGACTTTCTGCCCCTTTAAACTGGCCGGAAAGTTTTAATCTGCCGCTTACATCAAAAATACGGTAGTGTGCCGGTTTTTCTGTGAGGTTTGTTTTGACTGTAACTTCTTCTTCGGCCGGATTGGGAATCAATGTTAAATGAGATTCCTTAGCCGGAGTTCCGGCTTCTTCAAAACCCGGCGCCACATCAAAGCAGGAAGCCGGGAAGTTTTCGTTGTAAAACTCCTGAACCTGAGCAGCATACTCTTTCAGAAGTACAAAACTATCAATATGGTTGCCGTTCATATCACGAGCAGTGGTCAGCGCCAGATCAATGCACACCGCATCTCCTGGCCTGAAATCATAAACTGGTTCAACCAACAGCATTGAGCTGCGGTAATTCGAAATATTTCCTTGCTGCAGTTCGCTCCAGGAACCTGCAACAGAAGGGTCGCCGGTATAAACAAAACTTACCGTGTCGCCTTGTGCGCAGGAAGGATGGCCACAGCCATTGCCGATTAGCGGTGCACCGTCTAGCCAAAACGCATTCAGATTATAAATCAGGTCTTCATTCGTTTGCGGGGAAAATGATGTGATTGTTTCATGTGTGAAATATGGCAAATAACCACTTAATTCTCTGTTCAGTAATTTCATTGAAAATGCAGGTGGATGATTTCCATATCCCGGGTAAAAATAACCCACTCCTTCGGTGTCTTCATCAAAATCGTCCCCGTTGTAATAAAAACCCATATTCAGTTCCGGAGAGCAGCCTGCAAAGTTATCATACAGATTACCAAGGCCAGCCGTGGAAAAAATGCCTGGTTTTAGCTCATCCAGTGTGTTTTGCCCCCGATTGTATATCAAATAGTTGATAAAGATGGTATTGTTTATTGCTTCATTGTCAGGTGATTCGAATGCATAAACCATACAATGGATTTCTGCACCCATACCGATCCCTGAAAAAAGCTGGTGAGGATATCTTACATCATTGTAAACAAAATATATTGCCTGATCTCCTCTTATTAAAGGGTAGTCTCCGTTTTCAGGGTCATACATGCCATTTTCATTAAAATCATGGTATGGAGCCAGCTGAGCGGCCTGCCCCTGAATCACATTGCCATTTGCCGGCCAATGTCTCAGGTTGTCAGGCATGTTGTACCCTTCTTTGTTATAATTCTGTATGTGCAGTTGAATCTCATTTTTGTTAAGTTTCCATACCTTAACCCAGGCAGAGTCAAGTTGGTAGCTGTAGTTTTCAGGAGTAGTCACCGGGCCTGGATAATAGACCGTATTATAGCCGTAGTTATCAACACTGCCTGAAAGATACTCAGTTTCTCCTGATATGACACCAGCCAGATTAAGCCCGACATTATATAACATATTTTGACTGCTTCCTTTTGGAAACTCAAAATTTGAATTTGAATATCCCCCGAAAGAATTAAAAAGATAGCCTGAAGGATTTACCTTGGCATTTATTTGATTGATGTCAATAGAATCAAAAGCAAAATTGCTAACATTAAAGGTAATCGTAGCCCATTCCGAAATAAGCCCGTTCTGCTGATCCCTGATGCGGTATCGAAGTGAGTCAATGCCGCTGAACCCAAGGTATGTCTGATAAAAAATAATGCTATCATTAAAAGTTATAGTATTGAAAGACAGACCTATAACCTGAAATAATTTTGTTGTATGGCCGGCTTCAACTATGTCATTAAACATAGGTTTGAGCTGGTAATTCACGTAGGCATTTACATTATAAAAGTCAGGAATTGCTTCTGGTCTTTTATCTTGAGCTTTGACTGTTTTTAGGGAGAAAGCGGCTAAGAGACATAGCAGAAAAATTGAAATTGTTCTGGTTCTCATAATGTTATTGTTTTATAAATTTTGCTGATAACCTTTGGTTGCCCGTTTGAACGGAAATAATGTACATGCCGGGTTGAAGCTGGCTTACATCAATGGAAACAGCTGTATTGCTGAATTTTGCTGATTTTACGATTCTGCCGGTCAAATCAAGGATGAGGTATTCTCCTGCTTT
>JANJXJ010000118.1 GCA_024709105.1 Lentimicrobium sp.
TACCGCTCCCGAAGGGGTAGAAGGCAAGGCCAAAGGAATTGGCAAGCTGTTTTCATCAGAAGTCCGCAGCGGAATTACCCAGGTACTGGGTGTTGGCTTTATGCTTTTTGGCGGATTCCTTTCCGGGACAGCCCTTTTCAGAGGATTGAAGTTCCTGATTATGAAGAAATAGCTGAACATTAGTTTCCCTTCACGGGTTCTTAAGTAAGAGTAAAGAAGATAAAGTTCCGCTGCCTGACGGGAAGTGAGTTCTTTTGCCAACTGATGACCAAAGCATTATTAAAAGCTGAGAAATTTAATAACTTAAGGAAAATTTACGGCTGAAAATACTACTTTTGATTCATCGAAGAAACTGGTTTTCGATATGTATTGCCTTTCCTGAAAAATGAGCCCTTTTCGTGTAAAAGTAATGTTTTTGCTAGCTGTTCTGGCCTTCAGCTGCCAGTCGGAAAGGAAACCATTGCCCGAACCCGAAGTTCATTCCATTGCGACAGATACTGCCACATCCGGCATGACTTTCTCACAGCCCGTGGTATTATTTGTTTACCCCGATGCACAATTGCAGCAGGAAGCCAAAGCTCAGTCAGGAAATGAAGCCTTTTATCAGGCTCAGGATGAAGCCGGAAAAGTGTTTTCTGAGATCAGAAGATTGCTGAGAGACCAGGGTATATTTACTCAATCGTCAGACCAAAATTACTTCACCTTTGCACTTAAAAACGGAGCTTTGGTCCATTTAGATCTCAGCAGCAAGAAAATACCCTGGACAGCAATTGCATTCAATGGCATTCATAACCCGGTAATTATTGATCCTGACAATGCTGAAGAAGAATTGTTCAGACTTTTTCCCCAATTGAAACCTGAAACCAAAATCCGCAAAAGCAAACCAAAGACGCTGTCTGACAATTCATCCGGAACAAAACTAAATGTGCAAAGTCAGCCATTGGCACATTCCGCTGCAGCGGACAACACCCCAGTAAATCCTCTGCCCGGACAATGGACAAAAACCATACGGCTGTTTGTCCCTCCTGGCGCAGCAGCCCCGCCTCCCCGCGATGAAACCGCCGGATTGCGGGTAGTTACTTCATATATTGACCCGGCTCACAAATTCTGGCTAAACTTCGACAACGATATATTTTCTTACACCGACAGGTATTACACCAACGGAGTAACCCTGGGTTTTACAGCCCCTTCCTTCGCCGTTATGCCGGTGAGCAAACTATTGCCGCTGGCCGGTCGAACCAATGTTAGTTCGGCATCCATAAGTCTTCATCATGCCATGTTTACTCCGTTTACCACTAAAACGCCGCCTGCGCTGAAGAACGACCGCCCTTATGCTTCCACACTATTCGTTAAATACAGCCTTTTGTCAGAAAATCCTGAAAAAGGAATCACCCTTTCGTCGTCCATTGACCTTGGGGTGATGGGCGAAGCGGCCCTGGGAAGTTTTTTCCAGAAAACAGTTCATGCCGGTGTACCGAACAACGACGAGCCCTTAGGCTGGGAAACGCAGTTAGGCAACGATATAGTACTCAACTATAATGTGAATATTTTTAAAGAGTTGTTTCACAGCCGGAATTTTGAGCTGCAGTCGAGGGCAGGCCTGCAACTGGGAACTCTTTACACCCGGGCAGGTACGGGCGTCGATTTTTCACTTGGCAGATTCAACAACCCTTCCAACCCAGGACTTCTCCGCCCCCATTCCCCAAATTGGCAATATGGCTTCAAAGGTGGCATGGAACTGCGGTTCACAGCCTGCGATGCCACTCTGCAGGGCGGATGGTTCAATAAAAACAACATCTATGCGCTCAAACCCGAGGAAATTGAACGCCTCACAGCCCTGATGCATCTCGGTTTTTACACCCGCTTCCGCAGCTTTGGGTTGAACATTTCGCAGTATTTCCTCAGCCCCGAATTTAAGGAAGGGAAAAAGCACCTCTGGGGACAAATCACCCTTGAATACGAATGGTAAATTATTTGTCAAAGTATAACAAAATATAAGACCACGGAATGATTACCGAATACATCAAATATCTGCTCCTGAGCGCAACCGTGCTGGCAGGCGCTGCCACCCGCGAAACACCCATGCCCGAGCCGGTGGTTGCCCCCGACTCCACCTCAGTTACACTGATTTTTGCCGGCGACATCATGCAGCACGGCCCGCAGATTTCTGCAGCTTGGAGCGACGAAGACAGCGCATACAATTATCATCCCTGCTTTTCGTATGTAAAACCCATCATTCAAACCTTCGACATTGCAATTGCCAACCTTGAAGTTACCCTGGCTGGCCCGCCATTCACCGGATATCCGCAGTTCAGCGCACCAGATGCACTGGCTGCTGCTGCCTTGGAAGCAGGTTTTGATGTGCTGGCAACTGCCAACAACCACTCCTGCGACAGAGGCAATGCTGGCCTGCTCCGCACCATTCGCGTGCTCGACAGTCTGGGTATAGCCCGCACCGGAACTTTCGCCGACAGCAGCGATCTGCAAAAAAACCATCCTCTGATTCTGGAAAAGAACAATATTACCCTGGCCTTACTTAACTATACTTACGGAACCAACGGACTGCCGTTTTACCCGCCCGCTGTCGTGAATATGATTGATACGACCGCAATAAAAGCCGATTTGCAAAACATTGACAAACAAAAAACTGATTTTACCATTATCTATTTCCACTGGGGAAATGAGTATCAGTCTTCCCCTTCGAAGCAACAAACCGACCTTGCCGAATGGTGTTTCAGGCAGGGTGTGGATGTGATTATCGGATCACACCCGCATGTGATTCAGCGAATGGAATATGAGGCACCCTCTGACTCATTACCCAAAGGAAGACTGCTGGCCTATTCCCTCGGAAATTACGTCTCCAATCAGCGCGACCGCTACCGTGACGGAGGCGCCATGATTTCATTCACACTCACCAAAACATGGAACAGCAAAACGGTGTCCCATCCTGCATATTTGCTATCGTGGGTGCATATTCCTGTTGAAAACGGGAGAAAACAATATTACATACTTCCCGTAAAACAATTCGAAAACGATACCACACTCGACCAAAGTGCAGCAGAAAAACTCAGGACTTTTGCCACTGACTCCAGAGACCTGTTTCAAAGGGAGAACATAAACGTAAATGAATATCAGCCCTGAGCAGACGGCAAACCAAATAGCTGACTTACTTATACTGAAAAAAGCATCAGTCGCTAAATCTGCCAGACTAATGTCATGGTTTGACATTCCGGCATATGACAAAACGTCATTTTTTAACAGAACTTTGCCCCTTAAACTTTTCTAAAAATTATAAATCGCTTAATTATCACTAATCTTAGGTTTCAATTTGATAAATCAAGGGGGAATGGCACACAATTTGAAAAAAGGCCTGTCAAAACCGGAAGCTATGAAAATAAGATCCATACAGTCAGTTTCAGAACTCAGAGAAAGTCTGAAAACCCACGACCGCACCTTTGTGCTGCTGTATAAGAGCAATTCGCCCACGTCGGGCTGTGCCGAAAGTTACCTGAACGAAACCTCCGAAAAAGTAGCCGAAGCACATATTCTAAAAGCCGATGTAAACAGTGTACGCGACATTCATCCAGCTTATGGAGTTGATACAGTGCCTTCGTTGCTAATCTTTGAAAAAGAAAACCTGAAAAACATTGTAAAAGGTTGTCAGACATCAGACTATTACAAAAATCTTATCGAGAATCAGCTGTATCAGGCAGCTGCATCTGATGTTACCGGAGGACCAAGCGTAACAGTGTATTCCACGCCTACCTGTCCGTGGTGTACCACCATGAAAAACTACCTGAGGCAGCATAGAATTCCTTTTACAGATGTTGATGTTTCAGCCGATCCGGCCATGGCAAGAGAACTGGTGAACCGCACCGGCCAAACCGGAGTACCTCAGGCCGAAATCAACGGCGAAATGGTGGTGGGTTTTGACAAGGCCAAAATCAACCGCTTGCTGAACATCAACGGATAAATCCCTGCTTCTGCCACAGCAAAGGTTCGGCACACAAATTGAGGGCAGGGCAGACAAAATATCGTTTCATCACAAAAACTTCAGATACATGAAAGAATTACAACCCCTTAACCAGAATGTATTGCTCGATATGAGCCAACCCACCGGAGAGCAGCGCACTTCGGGAGGCATTATCATTCCGGATACAGCAAAAGAAAAGCCACAGATGGCTAAGGTAATTGCTACCGGAAACATTGAAAACAGCGAAATTTCGGCAGGCGATCTGGTGCTTTACCGCAAGTTTGCAGGCACCGAAATTGAATTTGAAGGCCGTAAATATCTCGTTATTCCCTACAGTGACCTGCTGGCAAAAATAGTGGAAACCGAAAGTATCTGATTAACATCAGCAAACCATACCAACCAACCAACCAATCTCCAGGCAGCCCGATTCAACAGGCTGCCTTTTTTAATCTGATGCAAGGCTAAACGGAACTTAGATTCCTGCTGAGCGGAATTTGCAATTCCCTGCTGAGCGGAATTTGCAATTCCGCTCTCCAATCCAGGCTGAGCGGAATTTGTAATTCCGCTCCCCCTACCCCAGGCTAAGCGGAATTTAGTTTCCACCCCGCCATCGGCGTAAGGGGATCTGCCGCTGAGCTCCCTCCTGTTGGTTACAATTCCGCTCCCCCGCCCAACCATCAACTTAACGCCATTTCACATATCCCGGATTCAAAATATTATTTTTCACCAACCAGGTAGTAACGATTTTCACTCGAATTTCGCCTGCAGCGTAAAAATGGAAATCATGTTTTTCTGCTTCAGGGGAATTAATGTAACTTTGCACAAATTACCATTCTATGAAACACCGGATTGTTAACTCTGTTTTCCTCACTGTTTTTGCCTTTGCTGTTTTTTCGTGCAATAGTCAGACTACTTCTCCAGAAAATCAAACCAGCTCTGCCGCTGACTCTGCTGCCATCACAACTTTGCCAGACACTACCGGCACCGGAGCAAACACAGACGAGTTCGACCAGATTCCGCTTACCACAGATATAATAGACAATGCCACCGCCCAGCCTTCTTCGCAGCAGAAAAAGGCAGAAATGATCAACACCATTACCTTCAAAGGAAAAGGAGCCGAAGAAAGACGCAGAGGGGTAAAACTTGCTTCACAGGGCGATCTGAAAGGTGCCATTGCCGAGTTTACCAAATCCATTGAGATACTTGAGCGCAATCCCGATGCTTATTTTTACCGCGGCAAAGCCAAATGGGAGCTGAAAGACTACGCCGGTGCCGAAGCCGATTTTTCCAAAGCCATTCAAATCAGGCCATCGCAGGCACCTTATTATTATTACCGCGGACAAATGTATCTGGAGCAAAAAAGACTTCAGGAGGCATTAAACGATTTTGACACCACCATAGTGCGGGTTTCGGGTTATTATGATGCGATCAATTACAAAGGTGTGGTGCTGGCCGCCATGGGCAGGCACAACGAAGCCATTGCTGCTTACGATATAGTGATCAATGCGGTGCCCAAACATGCTTTGGCCTGGTTCAACAAAGGTACCTCGCTGGCTTCGCTCAAAAAGTTTGACGAAGCCGATGCCATGTTTACCCGCGCGCTGGAAGCCGACCCCGATTACAAACAGGCTTACATCAACCGCGGCAACAGCAGGTTTATGCTGCAACGCTTTTCCGAAGCAGCCGAAGATTATACCCGCGCTCTTAATCTGCAACCCGGCAATGCCGATGCCCTATACAACCGGGCCTTTGCCTACCTGCAGATGGGCAAATCAACCGAAGCCTGCAGCGACTGGCAGAATGCAGTAAAATTAGGCCATAAAAATGCCGCCGAAATGATTCGCAAATACTGCAAAAAATAGAATAACTTCTGCCGGCTTTGCCCCTTTCTCGTTAACGAAATCCTGAAAGTGGAGTAATTTTATAACTTTTATCTGTAGAAGTACAATGCCCTGCACCAAAATTATGGGTGTGGAGGTGTTTTGCTGTTGCTGAAAAACCGGCTTTCCCGAGTTCCACATATACAGATTATAATGGTGTGCACAGGTGTGAATAATTTTGTGCTAAGCTATTGAAATATAAGAAAGAAATTAGTATGTTTGTAAGGTTATTTGCCAGGTGGACACAATAATTAGAACGAACATAATAAAAGATTATTCAATTTTCTTACTTCCTAACAGTAAGATATTGAATGCAGCCAAAACTGAAGAACCTGAGTTAAAATTGATTATAAAAACTGATGTCAGAGAAATATAAAGGAAAATACAGAAGCGAATCCGCCCGGCTGCAAACCTGGGATTATGGCAAAGATGCTGCCTATTTTATAACCATTTGCACCCACGACAGAATACATTTTTTTGGTGAAATTAAAAATGGCCGGATGCAATATTCTCCTGCCGGTACAATTGCATTTGTATTGTGGAATGAAATAAAAAACCATGCAAAAAATGTGGAATTCGGCGAATTTGTAATTATGCCCAATCACGTGCATGGGATATTAATTTTAGATGGGAATGAATTGTATACAACGCAAACGGCAGGGGCGGCAATCTCAGGGGCAGGGCGAATCGTACGGACAGGGCATGCCCTGTCCCAACCAGACGCCCCGCCCCAACCAGACGCTCCATCCCTACCACCCTCCTCGCTAAAAACCATTGGCCAACAACGTTTCCAAAATCAGGGAAAAAACACCCTTTCATCCATTGTTGGTTCATACAAATCGGCCGTTACAAAATATTGCAACATGCTGAATTTACCATTTGGGTGGCAATCCCGGTTCCACGACCACATTATCCGCGACGAAAAATCATTCAAACGGATCTCGGAATACATTATTAATAACCCTATAAATTGGCCTGGTGACCAATTTTCGAAATAAACCAGATGACAGACACCCAAACCAAACGAAGAACTGACGATTGCCATAACTTTTTGGCGGGCAAACTGCCCTATTCCAGGTTGAATTCTTGTTAAAAAAGGGAGCAAATCCAAATTCGGGAACAGCGGAAGGCGATACTCCTTTATTAGTAAGTTATGATTGCTGTGGAGATGGTTTTGGCGAAGGTATAACAACAAATGACAGGCTGCAAACTGCCAGGCTATTGATAGCATATGGCGCTGACCCATTTTTAAAAAATAATCGTAATGAATCATTTGTTGATCTTTGCAAAGGCGATCGAAGAAGAGAAATATGTGATTCAATCAAAATAAAGAAAAGATAAAGAGAAGCAGAAGTTACTATTCACTGTAATATTGTAAAACCAAAAGGCTTATGGTTTTTTTTAAAAATAAATGTATATTTACAGTGAATTTCTACTACCAATTAAAGATATTTAAACAAGAGCCCTGAAACACTTCGCATCACACATCCCAATCTCAAAATAACCAACCATGAAACATCTATTTCTGATTATCATATTTTCAGGTCTATCTGTTGACGCAGCTTTTGGACAAAATAACAATGGAAATTGCCATTGCCCTGATATACAACAGGCTAACCTAAATACAGACACAATATTTCATCTTGACAATGGTATAAATATTGCGTTGTGTGGCTTCAGAATACCCGACAGCAAGCCTGTAAAACATACTGAGTTCGTTCTATCAGTTTGTGCGGAGGACACAATTCTGGGTTTTTGGGGTGCAATTAATACATATCAGCTTAAGGTAATTAATGACACATTAATTTTAAATCAACTCCAAAACCTTCCAACGGGAAAAAATTTTGAATTACAGGAAACCATTTGGTCAACCGAAAAAATATATTTCCAGAGCCAAAAAACAGTCAGAACGATTGAAGTAAATAAAGAGATCAGAAAATATAGTCAGAGCGAAATCCAAAAAGTTAACGAAGCTTATGAAACAGCAAAAGGAGGTTTTGACGATAGTAAAATAGAAATTGTATACCAACTCTTTATGGCAGCGATATCGGGCGACAAAAAGGCAAACTATTATTTCAGAGAGTGCAAAAACAAGTTCGGAACACCTGACGGAGCCTATGCTGAAGAATATAACTACCTTACAGCAATGCTGAAGCAGTGGAAGATAAAAGATTAATTACCCTTCAACCAGTGTCCTGAAATACCTTCCTGCAAAATTCGGAAACACAAAACACAAAACACAATACCTATAGAATTTCATAATAAAATATACTATGAAAACCTGGACAAAATACCCCTTCGTCAGGCTGCTGATTCCGCTTATGGCCGGGATTATTCTGTCGAAAATAGCTGGAAGCATCGTTCAATTTCCTTTATATTTAGTAGCTGTTCCGCTTATTATTATTCCATTTCTCAGGTTTTTGCCCGAAAAGCCGGGCTTTAAAAGCAGATGGGTGTATGGTTTGCTGTTGAATACCTTTCTGTTGCTTACCGGATACCAGCTCTATGCATTGAAACAGATGCAAGGCAATGATCATTTTTCAAAATTGGTGGCTGGCGGGTTTGATGCGATTTCGGGTATTGTTGCCGAGGAGCCATCCGAAAGAGCCAATTCTCACCGCCTGGTAATAAAAGTGGATGCAGTGTACAGCAATGGCCGGCACACCACCGCAAGCGGCAAAATTATGGTTTACCTGCCCAAAGACTCAGTGGCTGCAGCAATAAGATATGGCGACAGAATGGTTTTTGCCGAACCTCCGGCCGGGATCAATGGCCCGTCTAACCCTGGAGAGTTCAACTACAGTGCCTATCTGGCCAATAAAAACATTTATCATCAGGTCTATTTACGAAGCGGCCGCTATCAGGTGATTGGCCACAACTATGGCAACGCGCTAAAATCTTTTGCGATAGGCATAAGAAACAATTTCCTGAAAATTTTCAGAGATGCCGGCATTGATGGCAGAGAATATGCAGTAGCTGCGGCCTTGCTCACCGGCTACGACGACCTGCTCGATCCCGATCAGCGCCGCGAATTTGCGGGTGCAGGCGCCATGCATATATTGTGTGTATCGGGTTTACATGTCGGAATTATCTTCCTGCTTGCCGACAAACTGCTGTTTTTCCTGCCCAAACGCAAAAAATCGCTTTGGATCAGGCCGGTGCTTATTCTGCTGGTTATTTGGTTCTATGCGCTGATTACCGGCCTCGCTCCTTCGGTATTGCGGGCATCACTTATGTTTTCGCTGGTCACCATTGGCGGCTCTCTCAATCGCAAGTCGCACATCATCAACACCTTATCGGCTTCGGCCTTTATTCTGCTGTTGATAGATCCAGGCATGTTGTATAACCTGGGTTTCCAGCTCTCTTATTCTGCTGTGCTGGGCATTGTAGCTTTTCAGCCGCCCATTGCAAAACTTTACACCCCCACACATAAAGTTCCGAAATACATCTGGGACATTGTGGCAGTTTCACTGGCAGCACAGATCGCTACAGGGCCCATGTCGCTGATGTATTTTAATCAGTTTCCCAACTTTTTCCTGATTACCAACATCATAGTAATCCCGCTGTCTGGCATATTGATTTATTCGGGACTGGCTTTTGCATTGCTGGCGCAGATTCCTGTTATTTCGGGCTGGGCTGCACAGCTGTTGGTTCTCGAATTTAAAATACTGAACTATTCCGTAGCCTTTATCGAAGGTTTACCCGGTGCTGTTGCCAGAAACCTTTATTTGAGCGGCCCTTCCACCCTGCTGCTGTATCTGCTTATTCTCTCGCTGTTTGCCTGGCTGGTGCAACGAAAAATTATGTGGTTCAGAACATCGCTGGCGTTAGTGGCATTATTGGCTTTGCAGCTCGGATACCAGAAGTACCAAAATCACGCCAGGCACGAAATTGTTTTTCATAAAATCAACGGAGGTACTGCCATCAGCCTTACACAAGGCACACAGCATACCCTGATTTTAGATTCTGCACTTATGGCCAATCCCGGGCGGCTTACCTATCCGCTCAACGGTTATATTTTGAAAAACAAGCTGAAAACACAAAAGGTACTGCTGGGCGATTCCATAGTGCAGCAAAAAAATCTGCTGATCTACAGAGATTTTATCAAACACAATAACATCAACTTAGCCATTGTGAACAGCAGCCGTATGCTGCCCGACTCGGCTCAGAGTATAAAGGTAGATTATGTGCTCCTTCAGCCCCGTGACCGCATTCAGGTGGATGTGATGTTAAAGGCCTTTCCGGAGGCAACCTATATCATAAGCGGCAATATTTCGCGCCGAAAAGCAGATTACCTGAAAACAGAGCTGATGGAGAAGGGTGCAAAAATCCACTCACTCCGGGATGACGGAGCATTGATTGCCCGGCTGTAAAAGGTGATGAGTTTCAACTTAACCTATCTGCTGAAGCAAAATCAGCAAAACATTACTTCCTTTTCTCAAACTTGTAACGTAACCCTGCAGAACTTTGCAGGATAAAATCGCCTTCGATGTCGAGTGTGGGCTGAAACTCGATGTGAAACGAAAACCTTTTAAAGTTTGTGAGGGGCATTACCTGCAAGCCCACAGGCATTACAAAACCCGTAAAAAAGTTAACATTACCGCCCAGGCCCAGATAGACGTTGTGATGCTCTTTTTTTGCAACATTGTAACAAAATACCAGCTCAGGTGTAAAATCATCAATGGTGGTGTTGCTGTAAACCCTCAGCTCAGTCCAGAATCGGTCGCTAAAATTATAGGCAAGTCCTGCTTTTGAAAGCGAAGAAGCATAATAAGAAACACTCATTTGCGAAAAAGCCTGCACACCCGACAGAGTAAGCAAACCAACCAATAACCACATTTTCATCTTGTTTTTCATAATATTAGTTTTTTAATGAATCATTTACTGTAAGGTATGGCTGATAAGCCTGAACAGGCCTCAAAAGTAGGGATAACGAATTGAAAAGCAAAAAAAAGAAGGCAGAAACCCGGCTATATTTTACTGGTTTCTGCCTGCATATTTTTAAAAACAAGGTTTAAGCTAATACTCTCAACTTATTCAGCTTTATTCTTAGCTTCCTGAATGATTTTGTCGGACTCCTCCCTGGCTTTGGCAAGAATATTATCTGATTGTTTCTGAGCCTCGGCCACAATTTTAGCAGATTTTTCAGCTGCTTCCTTTTTCACTTTCTCGGCAGCTTTTTTAGCAGCCAGTTCGCCTATGGTACCTTTCTTTTTACCTTCAGCAATCAGTTGTGCTGCCTGCTTATCGGCCTCGGCATTCACTTTGGCGGCTGATTCATTGGCAATACGCATAACATCGGCAGCACGGGCACTGGCGTCGTCAAGGATTTTCTGAGCACGGGCATTGGCTTCCTCAATATACTTACCGGCCTCCTCCTTAACTTTTTGCACGGCTTCTTCTTTTTTCTCCTGAATGGTTTCCTTCACCTGCATTTTCAAATCCTCCACAGCACCGGTGGCTGCAGTTTTTAAACTTGTGGTGATTACCGGATTTCTGACTGTCCCTCCTATCAATACCGCCACAGGTATGGTTTCGCCTGCGCTGAAGTTTGCCCCCCGTGCATTGGCCTCGCTGATGAGGTTATTCAGCACGTTGTTTGCAGCCCCGCCAAACTCGCTGCGGGGAATCTGAAGCTGCATCACATATTCCATGGTTTCGTCAAAGGAATTCCAGCCCGAAATCTCTGCCTTGCTTTTCCCCAGATTTGTATTGAAGGGCTTTACAAAAACTTTCCCATCTTTGATGTCGAACGTCAGATTTATCTTTTCAATCACCCACTGCTTCAGTTTATCAATTTTAAGCGCATCGGCAATTTTGGTGAGAGAGTTTACATTACTCAGGGTAATGGAAGGCGACATGAGCTTTCCTGTCCCGTTGATCGAAGAAAACACAGGATTCATATTTCCGTCGAGGTCGGTTTTCAGGGTAAGCAGGGTACTGATTTTCCCCGAAGCCAGTCCCGCCACAGGTGCCAGCTTCTCCATGGTGGCAAATGTGGCAAAGGCCTGCTTTATATCCACATCCTTGATATCGAGGGCAAAATCAACCGCAGGTTTGTCAATATCGGTGGTATTGTAGGAGCCATTCACTGCAATTTGCCCTTCAAGGGTTTTCAGCCTAAGATTTTCCAGCCAAAGGGTTTTATTTTTAACTTTCAGCGAGCCTTTTACCTCTCTCATATCCATGTTGTCGTAAACAAGCTGCACAAAATCAGCCGACATCACAAAATCAATTCCACCGGGCACTTCTACCACGGGAACAGAGGAAGTATCGGCAACTGCAGCGGTTTCTTCAGAAGCGCTGAGAAAATCGTTCAGGTTAAAGTACGATGAACTGAGGCTTAGGTAACCCGAAAGGTCGGCTTTGCCAAAAGCATAAGCTAGCAGATTATCCAGCCTTCCTGAGGCGCTGATATCATTTCGCCCTATCCTGGCCTTTAACACAGGCAAATCGGCTTTTGCCGGTGATAAAGCCAGTGCAGCTTCCTGAACTTCAATCTTTTGCGCAACAGCTGCTGTTTGATAAACTAATCCGGTAACGTTAAACCCTCCACTGGCATTAAAATCGCTGTAACGGCCCTGCTCAATTGCCGAAAGATTGCCTTTGGCCAGTACATCGGCATCCAGCAAGCCGCTCAGCTGATCGCCGGGCTCCAAAGGATAAAATTTTGCTACATCAGCCAGATTCAGCTTTCCCTTTAGCTTTAGGTCAACAAAGGGATCGCTTACCGGGGTGCGGGCCAGCAGGGTAAGATCAACCGGATTTTTCCCCATTTCAAGATGCAGCTTTTTTACGTCAATTACCGTAGCATCAGGATCGCCGGTATTGTTAAGAACCGACATGTCCATGTTAATATTCTCAACAGCATCGGGCAAACCGGAATATCTGAACATAGCATTACTCACCTGAAGATCTACCCCGAAGCCGGGCATGGTGGTTTCGCTGTAAAGCCCTTTCACGAATCCTTTGAGCGCCAGACTGCCATCGGTTTTAACCGAAGCAAAATCTTTGGCATAAACTGCAGGAATCAGCGACAAAAAGCTCCTGAAATCATTTTTGGCAGCCCCGAAAGTAATGTCCATATCGTAGCCATTTTCGGGCATGGCGAAATAACCCGAGGCGGTGAGCTGAAGTTCATTCACCATCATTGCTGCATCAGGAAAAGTAAATTTCCAGTTGAGCAGGTCGGCTTCTATATCAGAAATAATACTTGCAGAAGCTTTTGACAGATAGCGTACTCCGTCGTAATCGGCGGTAACGGCAGTGGCAGTAATATCAGTTTTCAGATTGGTAATATCGGCAGTCATATCGCCGCTCAATTGGGCATTGATGCCGTTAACCACCAAATCCATGGGCAGGCTTGCATCGGCATACCTTACTGCACCATTGTTTATTATAAAACTTTTAAATGCTGCTTTAAAGGGCTTTGAGGGTTCTTCACCGGCGCCACTACTGGTATCTGCCGAAGGCTTTACAATATCCCAGTTGGCTTTCCCATCGGCCAGCACCCTGAACATAAACCTCGGGTTATCCAATCTTATGGTTTTCAGTTCGTACTCACTGCCTCTGAAAATGCTCATCAGGTTGATGGTTACCCTGAAATCGGGAAGGTTAGCCAAAGTATCGGCGCTGAATTCATCCACACCGGTAACCGACAGATTTTCGATACGCAGCGACATATCAGGGAAGCTCCTGATAAGAGAAAGGCTCACATCGCTGAAATCTACGGTTGCATTCAGCGATTTATTGGCTTCGGTCTTTACAACTTCAATGATTTTCCCCTTAAAAATAAAAGGAATAGCAATCAAAGCTGCAAGAATGACCAATATAAGTGATACTGAAATGGTAAGAACTTTTTTCATGGCACTGCTGGTTTTGGAAGAAAAGTACAAACTTTTTGAATGATTAATACCGGCTGATTACAACAAAAATTATTCCGGACAACATGTCATGTGCAGCTGAAACAACCACTGCAACAAAGAAACAACCACAAATTACATTTGTTCCGGAAAATGGCTTTTCGCAAATTAAACGATAATACTGACTGAGTATTGCAACCTGATGAGATATCTGACAAATGAAATTTAAACGAATACTCAACATGTATTCACTAAAAAAGGCAAAAAAAAACGCCGGGGTTACCGGCGTTTGTATTATTGATTGCTTTCTTTCAGCATTTTAAGTTTCGCTTCGAGCAGCTGAAGCTCTTCCTTGGCTTTTTCAATTTTCTTTTCAAACTCCTGTTTCAGGAGATTTGCTGTTTTAGAGTTTGCAAAGAAACCAATATTGTTTTCCCAGGTTTTGATTTCATCCTGCAGCTGCTGGATTTTTCCCTGAACAAAATTCCGTTCTTTACTGATAACCCGGCCTGCATCGGGAGCATCCTTCGCCATGCGCTCCACGCGATTGCGATAATTGGAAGCGCCGATGTGAATGCTTTCCATTTTGAGTTTTTCAAAATGCTTATTAATCAGCGACCTGAATTCAGTCTGCAGTTTTTCTTTCTCCTTTATGGGCACATGTCCAATTTCCATCCACTGCCGCTGGAATTCTTTGAGTGCTTCAACAGCTTCGTTGCGGTTATCGCCTATTTCGAAGGCTTTTACCTTCTCAATAAGGTCAAGTTTTAATTTAAGATTGTCCTCTTCCTGGCCTGATACATTTTTAAAGAACTCCGATTTTGCAGCAAAGAAATCATCGCAGGCAGCCCTGAAACGTTTCCAGATTTTATCGCTCTGTTTGCGGGGAACCGGACCGATTTTCTTCCACTCGTTCTGCATATTGATGAGTTCACGGGTGGTATTTTTCCAGTCGGTGCTGTTGCGCAAAGCCTCAGCCTGAACACACAAATCAAGTTTCAGGTTGTAGTTGTGCATTTGCTGCTCTTTCAGCTTGTTGTAGAACTCTTTTTTGGCATTAAAAAATGCATCAAGAGAGTTTTTGAATCTGGCCCATATTTCGTTGTTCTGCTTTTTGGGCGCAGCACCTAAGGTTTTCCATATCTGCAGAAGCTCGGTAATCTGATTGGTAGCATCCTGCCAGGCTTTGATTGAGTCAGACTCAGTTGCAATAATCTGTTCTGCCTTTTCGCAAAGAATGGTTTTTGCTGCCAGATTCTGTTCCAAACCAACCTGAAGCTCATTATAATACTCTCTTCGGCGTTCGTTTATCTTTTCAGTTGCGCTGCGGAACCTTTCCCAAAGTTCATCTTTTTTATCCTGAGGAACAGGACCAATTTCTTTCCATTCTTCATGGAACTGCTGCAACTGCTTGAATGATTTGATAATAGAACTTTCAAGAACCAGCTCCTCAGCTTTTTCGCAGAGAACAATTTTGGCTTCCAGATTTTTCTTCAGGTCAAGATCTTTAAGTTCTTTATTGATCTTTACCTTGTCGAAGAACTTCTCTACCAGAAAATGGTAACTCTGCCACAGGTTATTTACCTCGGTTTTGGGCACCATTCCAATGGTTTTCCAGCGCTCTTGCAGAATTTTGAACTCGTCGTAGGTCTTCTTGAGTGTTTCTTCTGAATTAATCAGGGCTTTAAGTTCTTCAAGAATATGATTTTTGGCCTCGAGATTGGCTTGTTTTAATTTTTCCTGCTCGTCGTTGAATCTGTTTTTGTTCTGTTTGTAGATTCCGAATGCAGATTTGAAACGCAATTCGGTTTCATCATCGGGAACAACGGCATTTTCAGCATTTTCGCCTTCTGCTTCTTCGCCTTCAGCAGCAAGTTTCTGGTAGAGTTCGTGTTTAAACTCTTTGTTAAGTTTCAGAAACGCTACCTTAATTTTGGCAACATCGGCTTTTATTTTGAGTACATCATCTTCTTTAACCAGTTCTTCAAGTCTGGAAACCAGATCTTCTCGGCTCATTCCGTCAAAATCGGCAGGTATTTCTTCCCCGGTTTCGTCTTCAGCATCTTCGGTGTCATCGTCGTCGGCGGTATCTGCGGCAAGCTCAGGAATTTCTTCCAGAACAGGAATTTCCGCTACCACAGTTTCTGCCTTAACATCTTCTTCTGCTTTTGAAATTTCAGCAACTTCTTCAACTTCAACTACTTCGGCAACTTCAACAACTTCGGCTACTTCGGCAACAACTTCCTCAACTGCTTCTGCAACAGTTTCTGCTTCTTCAGCAATCGGAGCTTCAGTTTCCACTGCCGGTTCTGCTTCAATTTCTTCAGCTTCGGAAGTCTCTGTTGCTTCATTGGCTGCAGGAACCTCTTCGGTTACACTTTCGGGGGAGACTGCTTCGTTTGTTACCACCTCTTCGGTTGGGTTGGAATTCTGTTCCTGAACATTGTTGGTTTCTTCAGGAGTCAGATCAGATTGGGGTTTGGTTTCCATGAAGGATTCAAATAAATGATTAATACTGTTTTAAACTACGCATACCATCAAAATCCATCATCGTGGACTCTTTTCTTAAATCTTGTGAAAGTTCAGGGGAAAAGCCGCAGAGGATGAAGTGAGTGGCAGGATTATTTAACCGCAAATTTGTCAGTTGGTTAGGTTCACGTTTTTTTAGTGGATTGCAAAAATAGTAATTATTGTTGTTAAAATGCTTTTTATCACCGAAAATTCTGTGAAGTTGTTCTGTTTACCGCGTTTTTGCTTTTTTAATGAGGAAAATGCAGGCAGCCGGATTGGTTTATTATCAGAAAATCATGTGTTTCCTAACCATCTGCCTTTCTTTTCAACGAAACAAATGAATAGGTTGGAATCCTCAACTTATTTAAAAAGGCCGCTTATTGAAAATAAGGTAGCCAAACTTAACAAAGAACGACAATGGATTATCTTCGCCATAAAAATAATTCAGATTCAGGCTCACAGGGCCAATAGGAGAATGATAAACCAGTGTTGAAGCGCCCATTCCATAAAGGTAGATTTTATCGGCAACTATTGCCCTGCGGCTTATATAATCCTGTTGTATTGACCTGAGCGGTGTAAAAACAAAAGCTTCAAACCTGAAATCAAGATTCTTGTTAAAGCTGTAAACATTCTTCGAACCTGCTGCCAGAAACTTGTTTGCCCTGAATTGCGGCATAAACCTGATCAACGACTCAGGTATCGGCTGAAAAGCCCTGGCCGACAATATACTGGAAGTATAATTAGAAAAGAACGGCTGGTTGGAGAAATAACCCTGCCCCAAAAAGCCCAGACTTAATTTTCCCAGACGTTTATAATAATTTTCATACGAAATACTCATTTGTATCCAGTTGTGATGCTCCACAATAAACTGATTAAAAGGAGCTGTAGAACCAGGAGTAAATACCTCGCGGCCGGCAACCAAACGAAAATCAGCACTCAGGCGGACTCCCCGGCTTGCATATTCCTTTCTGTTCAGGGAATTGATTTCCAGGTTAATTCCGGGAGAAAAGTAGCTAAACCCTGTTCTGTCGAGCGTATCGGATCGGGTATAATAATTGGTTTGAAAATAATCGTCCCGGTTTCTGCCCGAAACCAGATCAATGGAAATTACACCGTTATTGGTAAAAGGGAAACCGCCAGCCAGCGAGAAGAAATTTTCTCTTTCTACCAGAAAAAACGGATCCTCATCTTCAAAGAAGTAGGTATTGGTTTTGAAATAGTTGAATTTATTGTATGTAAACGCGGCTTTGAGAAAAAAAGGATTTGTTCCGGGGAAATCCATTCGCCCTTCTATGAGTGCCGAGTTGTAAAACCTCCCGAAATAAGCATTTGCATTCACCTGATAGGCAAAACGGGTCCAGTAATTATATTGCAGTTTAAGAAAGAGCTCGTTCACCGAACTTGAAGTAACAGCACCCCCGATTCCGGTTACAACCTGATTTTCGCGTTGCACATCAAGATACAGGTCGTACGTACCGGCTTTGGAATTGTATTTCAAGGATGGATAAATATGTTCAATTTTGTCTTCAGCAATAAGTTTAAAATATTCAGGCTTAAGCTTTTCCAGCGAAATTCCGGCAACGTTAATCTCAATACTGTCATTCTTAATGTCTTCTTTTTGTGATTTTATTTTCAGCAACTGATTAACATATTCATACTGCCCGGATCTCAACCCTGAAATATGAAGTTCGCCGATCATAAGCGGAGGTTTGGAATGATTAAATATCTCCCTTTTCAGCTTCATTTCATCTTTAGAGCGATTCTCAACAACAAACAGCCTGATTTCAGGAATCATTCTTTTTGCCATTATGTAACCCGAATCAATAAAAGCAGGGGTATTTCTGAAATCTATTACATTAACTTCCAAAACATTGGGCCTGATAATGACATCATTTTCACAGGGCACCTGATAATCCTGGCGCTGCATCAGCATGCTCTGCAATTGCGAAACCAGGTCATCATCTTCGGGTTCTTCAAAATTTGATGCAACGATGCTACCTACAATTATATCAGGAAAAAATTCTTCAAGCATTACATCTGACGGAAAGTTATTATACATTCCTCCATCGAAAAGTAAATTCCCATCAATGCGGATTGGCCTGAAAAAGAAAGGGAAAGTCATAGAAGCCCTTACAGAGCTTCCCAGGTCTCCTCTGCGAAGAGTAATGGCTTTTCCGTTGGCTACGTCAGAAGCAACACAGCGATAAGGCACCATCAGGTGGTCGAAGTCATAATCCGCAGCAGCACTGGCTCCGGCAAAAATTTCCATAAAGGCAAAATCCATCAATACCGGCGAAACTATATTCGTTGGCAGAAAGGGAGTAATTACCGAATCTACACGAAACTTAAAATCTGCCCAGGTGGCATCAGGTCTGGGTTGTTTAAAAAGAAACCTGTACTTTTGATCAACTTTCCCCGAAACCCAGCCTGCAAACTCTTCAGAAAGCACAATGGCTTCCATTTCATCGGGCGAATAGCCGGCAGCATAAAGTGCGCCAATTATAGCGCCCATAGATGTGCCTGCAACATAATCAATTGGAATGCCTTCTTCTTCCAAAGCACGGATTACACCAATGTGCGCAACTCCTTTGGCTCCTCCCCCGCTGAGCACAAGCCCGACCTTCTGTGCAAAAATGTCAGAATGTGCAAAAAACAAGAAAATCAGTATCAGTATAGCTTTGAATTTCATACCGGGGGATGATTCGGAAATTCTCTGCAAAAATAAGGCTGCGGAGCATCATATCAACGCAAACCGCAGCCGAATGTTATGATTTATTTGTTAAATTTTAGCCAGGCCCTGTTCAAGGTCTTCTATCAGATCGTCAATATCCTCAATACCAACCGAATACCTTACCAATCCTTCAGTAATTCCGGCTTTCAGACGGTCTTCGGGATTCATTTTTGAATGGGTCATGGATGCCGGATGCTGAATCAGGGTTTCCACTCCTCCCAGCGAAACGGCAAGTATGGCCAGTTCAACCGAGTTCATAAGGATTTTCCCCGCTTCAAAACCACCTTTTAATCCGAAACTGATCATGGTTCCGAAACCAAACATTTGTTCTTTGGCTAACTGATGCTGCGGATGTGATTCGAGCCCGGGATACTTCACCCACTCTACCTTGGGATGAGCTTCAAGGAATTGTGCAATTTTCATGGCACTCTGCTGGGCACGTTCTATTCTTATTCCCAGGGTTTTAACACCACGTATCACCATAAAAGCCTGATGCGGGTCCATATTACAACCCATAGTAACCATCATACTCCGGAGTTTTTTTCCCAAAGCCTTATCTTTTGCAACAATCATACCTGCAACAATATCGGCATGTCCATTCAGGAATTTGGTCATGGAATGAAAGACGGCATCTGCGCCCAACTCAAGCGGACGCTGCAGATAGGGACTGCTGAAAGTATTATCAACCACGAGCAGGGCGCCATGCTCATGTGCTAAGGCTGCACAGGCTTTCAGGTCGGTAATTTCCATCGTTGGATTCGCAGGTGTTTCGATGTAAAGCATTCGGGTATTGGGTTTGAAAGCAGCCTTTATCGCCTCAACATCAGAGGTATTAACATAAGTGGATTCAACACCAAACCTGGACCAGTGCTGCTCCATTACCACCCGGGATGGGCCATACACTGCTGCACTGCTGATCATATGGTCGCCCTTGCTCAGCAACGCCATATAAAGTGTGTTAACCGCTGCCATTCCCGAACTGGTGGCAATGCCTTCGGCTCCGCCTTCCAGATCAGCTACCAGCGTTTCGAGAGCATGTATGGTAGGATTGCCTATGCGGGTATAAATGTAACCATCGTCTTCGCCCGAAAAACAACGGGCACCATGATCGGCATTTTCAAAAATAAATGTTGATGACTGGTAAATGGGAACTGTGGCACTTCCCAGCGGATTTTCAAATTCTCCTGCGTGAATCATTCGGGAGTTGATTCCCAGATTTTTCTTTTTCATGTTAATTTATTAAAAATGTGTACTTTACTTGGCAAATCAGGATTGTACCGGATGATGCTCTCGTATCATTGAAGAACCACATGATGAACAAACCATACTCCGGCAGGGGATTCCGGGCTGGTGCGAAACCATCAGCCCGCAGCGGGGGCAAACACAAAAGCCAGTCTGATGCACCGCCGGATTGGGTTTCAGATAAACATCGGCAGCATCAACAGCCGACGTTCCAATCTCCCTGATATCTGCACTGCGGCAAACCGGACAACAGTCAAATTTAGCAGAATCAGGCTGGCTGAATGATGTATTGCAGGCATTACAACGAAACCATATATGTTCAAATTCATGGCTTCCGCCTTCAATTTTCAATGTAAGTCCCTCAACAAGTGTTCTTGCAAGTTTCTGCCTTGCTACATCGTAAATTCTTGAAAAGGTTGGGCGCGATACATCCATTATCTTCGAGGCCTCTTCCTGCGTCAATCCCTCATAGTCGGCCAAACGCAGGGCTTCATATTCCTCAAAAAGCAAAATGACGCAACCTGCATTCTGTACCGTTGTATCAAAAGGAACATAACCACCGGCAACAGGTGGTCTGAAAATTTTACGATTACGTCTCGGGCGGGGCATCCTGAATGGTTAATCCGGCAAAGTTATAATCAAATGTTCAAAATGCAAGAAAAATAAGTCTGATTTTAAGCTAAGCAAAAGACAATCAGACTTATTTAACTTAATGAATGCCGGAATTTAGTTATTTGTTTTTCTTCAGCTTGAAAGAAAAGTTATCAAAAATAGTAGCTTTTCGCGTATGTTTGAAAATGCCTTCATTTATGGCTTTTACATCTTCAATGGTGTAAAAGGCGTTGGGGTTGAATGTATTTATGATAGAAACCACATGGGCAATGTCCTTGCGTTTGATAATGGTAAACACTATATCCACCTTGCCCTTGCTGCCCTCTGCATTTACCGAAGTAACTCCGAAATCATTTTCCCTCAGGTAATTAATCAGCTCTTTGGTATCTTTTTTCGGAATAATCCGGATCAATACATTTCCGATAGATAGCTTTTCCTCTATAACCATACCAATGTAGTTGCCCATGGCAAAACCCCCTCCGTAAGCAACATAAGCCAGTACATTATCCAGATGTTTCATAATCTGCCCTACAGCCAGCAGCCAGATAATTACCTCGAAAAAACCAAGAAAAGGTGCCAGAAACTTCTGTCCTTTCGAAAGGAAAATAAGCCTCATGGTTCCAATGGTCTGATCACTGATTCTGGCCAGAAATATCAGCAATGGCAATATTACCCACGAAAAAAGCTGAGAATCGGTATTAAAAAGTGCTGAAATATCCATAGCTTGTTTTTTATGCAAAATTAAGGCAATCCCATGTGTTTTGCTTGAAAATTACTCCGAATTTTAATTAGAGGGCATTAAGGCAACATTATAATGGACTTCTTCTTACCTTTGAAATGAAATAACTTCAGCCATGGAAGAAAAAAATGAAACCATTCCCCCGATTACCACAGGCAGCTGGCTGGTAACTATTATTTTATCAACGATTCCGGTGGTCAACCTTGTTGCACTCCTTTACTGGGCATTCAGCAAATCTACCGACCCAAACAAAGCAAACTGGAGCAGAGCAATGCTGATCTTGATACTTATCTCAATCATTCTGTTTATCGCAGTTGCTGCAATTTCCGGAATCAGCATCTTCGGGCTCTTGAGTGAAGGCCCTGATTTTATCGAAAACCCTGTATATTAAACAAAGCTAAAAAAATTATGTACATAAGACAGGGCTTAAAAACTTTTACAATTTCGGTTATTTTTCTATTAACCCTTTCTCCTGGTTTTGCTCAGGAGTACAGGTATATTCCTTTGGATGCCGCCGCTGTTTATGAAGAAAAAAGTATTGATCTGCTTCATTTGCAGGCACATATCAGGCCAGACACTGTCATCAAAGGAGTGCATGGAAAAGCTTTGTACACATTCAGGCCATACAGGGGAAATATTGACACCATAACATTTTATGCTCCCGGCATTGAACTTTCCGCTGCCACTATAAACCAGAAAAAGGTAGGTTTTGCAATAAAAAACAACAACCTTTTTATATACAACCTCCCTTCCTCCCTGAATCCCGAATCCAACTCCCTGGAGATTGAATACATTTCAAATGGCCCATCTGAGCCCTATTTCATTGGTTTTGATGACAATACCTTCAGAATGATAAGACAAATATGGGCACACCGACCCTTTGGATGGATTCCGTATCTGAATGACAGACTAACCGTGGAGTTGTTTATCAACTTCAGCAGCAGTTACAAGGTCTTTTCCAACGGTATCAGAGTTTCTGAAACCAAAAACAATGACGGAACCACAACCTGGCATTACAGCATGCTGAAACCGCACCCCTTTTTCTCTACTGCTCTGGCAATTGGAAAATATGATTATCAGCAGTTTGCAACCAGTTCAGGAATCCCTCTCGAATACTGGTACTATCCCGAAAGAAAAGAATCATTTGATGCTACTTACATGTACTCTGCCGAAATGTTTGAATTTCTGGAAAACGAGCTGCAGGTAGCTTATCCCTGGGAGTTATACAGACAAGCTCCTTTGGCAGAATATCTTTACGGAGCAATGGAAACTACTACCGCTACTGTCTTTGGAGATTACATGCATATTGATCAGCGCGGATGGTGGGGTAGAAATTATGTAAATGTGAACGTCCATGAGCTTGTGCATCAATGGTTTGGAAATTACATTTCTCATAACCCTTCTTCTGATGTGTGGCTTACCGAAAGCATGGCCACTTATTATGCAAAGCTCTTCGAAAGATCACTCTTCGGTGAGGCATATTATGAAAAAGACCGGCTCTCGGAGCAACAGAAGGCTCTGAAACAATCAGAAACCGACGACTTTCCACTGGCGCATTCCGCAGCAGGCGTTTTCAGATGGTATCAAAAAGGCTCGCTGATTCTTGAAATGCTGCGCGACGAAATGGGAGACGAATCCTTCAAAAAAGCCATTACGCATTACCTGAAAAAGTTTGCTTATTCCGAAGCCAACAGTCATGATTTCCTGAAAGCCATCCACGAATCAACCGGCTTATCCCTGAACAGTTTCTTTGACCAATGGATTTTTGGCGGAGGAGAACCTGATTTTCATGCAGAGCTTATCCGTAAAAAGAATCTTGATATGGAAACCGGATGGCTTACTGTAAAACAGGTACACCTAATTAAACCCGGGATTTCATATTTTACAGTTAATGTCCCCATCAGAATAGGCTACTCTGACGGGACTGATTTAATCTTTAAAGCTAAAATTCAGGGTCATTCAACCACTATTGAGTTGCCGGGAAAACCCGGATGCCACATAGATTTTGTGGTATTTGACTCTGGCAACAGGATCTTAAAAAAGCTGCAATTCAAAAGATCTCTTGATGAGCTTGCTAAGGCTGCAGAAAGGAGCATCAATCTAGCCGACCGATTCGAAGCAATTAAAAATATGCGTGATTTCGACCTAAAAACTAAGCGCGAAACGCTCTACCGGATGATTGATCTGGGAGAAGATGAGTTCATTCTTAGTGAAATAATGCAACAACTCAAAAGTGATTCTGCTGAAGAAACCCGTATCCTTCTCGAAGGATTTCTGCGTCACCCCGATGCCCTGATAAGAAGGTCGGCAATTGAAAACTACATTCCAATGCAGGCCACTGACACCATTCACCTGGTTCATCTATTGGAAGACCCTGATTACTTTAATATTGAATTTGCTTTGAGAAAATTACACGCTTTTATGCCTGAAAAATCCGCTCACTGGCTCAGGAAGACAGAGGCAGAAACTGGATTCAGAGGTAATCATATATTGGTTGCCCGGCTTGAGTTGTCAGTTAAAAACGGCGAAATGCAAAAGATCAATCAATTAAAAGATCTGGCCTCAGGCTCTTTTGATTTTGAAACCCGGTTAAACGCATTGCAATCCCTGGACAGGCTGGGCATACATGATGAAATTACAATGAAATTGCTTAAAGATGCAGCCGGTTACTTTAATCCAAAATTATCCGGGCCTGCTCGTGAAATCCTGAAAAGAGCAGAATAAACTTCTGCTTTGAGTCTCGTATTTAAAAACCTTCAAAAAAAAGTAACGAAGTTCCGGGTTCCCGGAATCTTCGTTACAAACATAGCATTTTAAACCTTTTTGCAAAGGTGAGTACCTGCGATCTAATTCGAATAACTCTATGCCTGAGCAGTCGGCCCGCCCATTGTAAAAGGCATATTCGAATCACTCTCTTTGATGTTGCCGTGAACAGCCTCAAATTTCGAGATGTTATCGCGCAATGCACCCAGCAGCCTTTTGGCATGTTGAGGAGTAAGAATAATCCTTGATTTCACTTTTGCTTTTGGCACACCCGGCATCATTTTTACGAAATCAATGATGAATTCAGCATTTGAATGGGTAATGATAGCAAGGTTTGAATAGATCCCTTCAGCGGTTTCGTCGCTGAGCTCAATGTTGATCTGGTTTTGTTTGTTGTCGTTCATAGTGTTGGCAATTAATTCGTTATAAAAAAAGGCGACAGGCAAACATAGCCGGCCGCCTTTAAGCTTAACTTTTGATTATGCTACAATTCGTCAGCTTTTGATGCCATGAGTTTTTCATATTCATCTTTTGAACCAACGATAAGGTCGTCGTACTCACGCAAACCGGTACCGGCAGGAATCAGGTGGCCAACAATTACGTTTTCTTTCAGGCCGAGCAGCGAATCGCTCTTGGCGTTGATAGAAGCCACGGTAAGTACTTTGGTTGTTTCCTGGAACGAAGCTGCAGAAATAAAGCTCTTGGTTTGCAGAGAGGCGCGGGTAATCCCTTGTAACACCTGTTTAGCAGTAGCCGGCTGAGCATCGCGGGCTTCAACCAATTTAAGGTCGCGGCGTTTCAGCAGAGAGTTTTCATCACGCAATTTACGTGCTGTAACAATCTGTCCGGGCTTAAGATTGGTTGAATCTCCGGGATTGATAACAACCTTCTTACCAAAGATCCAGTCGTTTTCATCATGAAAATCAATCTTGTTTACCAACTCACCTTCGAGGAATTTGGTATCACCCGGGTCAGCAACTTCAACTTTACGCATCATCTGGCGAACAATCACCTCATAATGCTTGTCATTGATTTTCACACCCTGCAAACGATAAACCTCCTGAATTTCATTAACGATATACTCCTGAACTTTCATAGGCCCTTTGATAGCAAGAATGTCACTTGGAGTCATAGCACCTTCTGAAAGAGGAGTTCCGGCTTTGATGTAGTCATTTTCCTGAGCAAGAATCTGCTTTGAAGTAGGAATAAGATAACTCTTTTCCTCACCGGTTTTCGAAGTAATGATAACTTCGCGGTTACCCCTCTTGAGTTTCTTTCCGAATGAAACCACACCATCAATCTCAGCAACAACTGCAGGATCGGATGGATTACGGGCCTCAAACAACTCAGTTACCCGGGGAAGACCTCCGGTGATGTCGCCCGATTTACCAACAGCGCGAGGAATCTTAACAAGAATTTCCCCTGCTTTGATCATGCGGCCTTCATCAACAATGATGTGTGATCCAACAGGAATGTCATAAACCCTGAGGTCTGAGCCATCGCCTGCAACTATGCGTATGCTCGGGTTTTTGGTCTTTTGACGTGACTCAATAATTACCTTGTCGTGATATCCGGTTTGCTCATCAGACTCAATCCTGAAAGTAGTACCTTCAATAATATTGTCGAATACAACTTTACCTGAAACTTCAGAAAGAATTACAGCATTGTATGGATCCCAGTCGCTGATGAGGTCACCTTTGGCAACTTCAGTCCCTTGTTTGAAATACAGGTTTGCTCCGTAAGGAATATGTGCTGAAGCCAGGATAATACCGGTTTTCTTGTCAACTATACGCATTTCAGCTGAACGGCCGATTACGATATCGTACTTTCTGCCTTCAAGGTTCTCGTATTCAACGTACCTGAGCTCATCAATTTCAATGATACCCTCATACTTGGCTTCAATACGCGATGAAACTGCAATGTTTGAAGCAGTACCCCCAACGTGGAATGTACGCAGAGTAAGCTGTGTACCAGGCTCACCAATGGATTGGGCTGCAATTACACCCACAGCTTCTCCCTTCTGAACCATTTTTCCGGTTGCAAGGTTACGTCCGTAACACTTGGCACAAACACCTTTCTTCGATTCACAGGTAAGTACCGACCTGATTTCAACCGCTTCAATCGGCGAATCCTCAATAACACGGCAATATTCTTCAGTAAGTTCCTGTCCTGCAGCGATGATCAATTCACCAGTCTGAGGATGGTAAATATCATGCAGAGTTACCCTTCCTAAGATACGATCGTAGAGAGTTTCAACAGTTTCCTCATTTTTCTTCAGAGCAGTGGTTGTCAATCCGCGCAATGTACCACAGTCGGGCTCTGTAATTACCACATCCTGAGCAACATCAACCAGCCTACGGGTAAGGTATCCTGCATCAGCAGTCTTAAGCGCAGTATCGGCAAGACCCTTACGGGCTCCGTGGGTTGAAATAAAGTACTCAAGAACCGAAAGACCTTCAATAAAGTTGGAGAGAATCGGGTTTTCGATAATTTCACCACCAGTAGCTCCTGATTTCTGAGGCTTAGCCATAAGACCCCTCATTCCTGAAAGCTGACGAATCTGCTCTTTAGAACCACGGGCACCTGAATCAAGCATCATGTAAACAGCGTTGAATCCCTGACGGTCTTTCGACAGGTTATCCATCACAGTGTGAGTGAGCTTTGAGTTGGCATGTGTCCAGATGTCGATAATCTGGTTGTAACGCTCATTGTTGGTAATGAAACCCATATTATAGTTACTCATTACCTCATCAACCTCTGCATTGGCTTCTGCTACAAGTTGTTCTTTAATTTCAGGAACAACTACATCGCTCAGTGTAAACGAAAGTCCGCCCCTGAAAGCCATAGAATAACCCAGATCCTTAATATCATCGAGGAACCTGGCAGTTTTGGCAGTTCCGGTTTTCTTTACAATCTCACCGATAATGTCGCGAAGTGACTTTTTGGTAAGCAGCTGATTGATATATCCTACCTCATCAGGTACAACCTGATTAAACAGTACACGACCAACCGTAGTTTCGATAATTTTTTCAACTCGTTTGCCATTTTCAAACACCGGAACTCTCACCTTGATGTAAGCATGAAGATCAACTGCTTTTTCATTATAGGCAATAATGATTTCCTCAGGAGAGTAGAAAGTCATTCCTTCTCCTTTCACAGGATTTTCAGGAATGGATTTGCGGCCTTTGGTCATGTAATACAGACCCAGAACCATGTCCTGAGAAGGTACGGTAATGGGCGCTCCGTTGGCAGGGTTGAGAATGTTGTGCGAAGCCAGCATCAGCATCTGAGCCTCAAGCACAGCAGCATTTCCCAGCGGCACGTGCACAGCCATCTGGTCTCCGTCGAAGTCGGCATTAAACGCAGTACATACCAGTGGATGCAGCTGAATGGCTTTGCCCTCGATAAGCTTTGGCTGGAATGCCTGAATACCTAACCTGTGAAGGGTTGGAGCCCTGTTGAGCATAACCGGGTGTCCCTTAAGAATGTTCTCGAGAATATCATAGACCACCGGATCTTTGCGGTCAACGATTTTCTTGGCCGATTTTACGGTTTTAACGATACCCCGCTCAAGCATTTTGCGGATGATAAATGGCTTGAAAAGCTCCGAAGCCATATCTTTTGGCAAACCGCACTCATTGAGTTTCAGCTCAGGGCCAACTACAATAACCGAACGGCCTGAATAGTCAACACGTTTACCGAGAAGGTTCTGACGGAAACGGCCTTGTTTTCCTTTGAGACTGTCGCTCAGAGATTTCAGTGCACGGTTCGATTCAGTTTTTACCGAGTTGGCTTTACGTGAGTTATCAAACAATGAATCAACAGCTTCCTGCAACATACGTTTTTCATTACGCATGATCACATCTGGAGCTTTGATTTCAATGAGTCTTTTCAAACGATTGTTGCGGATAATTACCCTGCGGTACAAATCGTTAAGGTCGCTGGTGGCAAACCTTCCCCCGTCAAGAGGAACCAAAGGTCTGAGTTCAGGCGGAATTACTGGAACTACTTTAACAATCATCCATTCAGGCCTGTTCTCAATACGCATCTGAGCATCCCTGAACGCTTCAAAAACCTGAAGACGCTTCAAAGCATCGGCTTTACGCTGCTGTGAAGTTTCGTTGTTGGCTTTATGTCTGAGTTCGTATGATTCATGATCAAGATCAAGTCCTCTTAGCAAATCAAACAAGGCATCGGCGCCCATTTTTGCAACAAATTTCTGAGGATCAGAATCATCAAGATACTGATTTTCACGCGGAAGCATATCCAAAACTTCGAAATACTGCTCCTCGGTGAGCAATGCCATTTTCTCAACTTTAACGTCTTCTTTGAGCATTACACCATCCATAACGCCGGGCTGAACAACCACATAGCGCTCATAATAGATGATGGAGTCAAGACGTTTGGTATTCAAATTCAGCAAAGCACCAATTTTGTTGGGGAGCGACCTGAAATACCAGATGTGGGCTACAGGCACAACCAGCTGAATGTGGCCCATGCGCTCGCGGCGTACCTTTTTCTCGGTAACTTCAACACCGCATCTGTCGCAAACAATGCCTTTGTAGCGTATTCTTTTGTATTTCCCGCAATGACATTCCCAATCCTTAACCGGTCCGAAAATCCTTTCGCAGAACAAACCGTCACGTTCGGGTTTATAAGTTCTGTAATTGATCGTTTCGGGTTTCAGAACTTCACCACTGGAGCGCTCAAGAATCATCTCGGGCGATGCCAGACTTATGGTGATTTTGGAAAAATTGCTGGAAATCGTGCTGTCTTTTCTGAAAGCCATATACTGATGTATAAATTTTTAAACTTGAAAAAAATACCGGTTGAAGTCATTGGCAGGACTGTTTTCCTGCCAATAACCTCTACTCCGAATTGATTAATCGAAAGTAATGTTCAGACCTAGTCCGCGGAGTTCATGCACCAATACGTTGAATGATTCAGGAATTCCGGGAATTGGCATGTTGTCGCCTTTAACAATAGCTTCATAAGCCTTGGCGCGACCCATTACATCGTCAGATTTAACAGTAAGTATTTCCTGGAGAATATGCGACGCACCGAAAGCTTCGAGTGCCCAAACCTCCATTTCTCCAAAACGCTGACCTCCGAATTGAGCTTTACCTCCGAGAGGCTGCTGAGTAATGAGCGAATAAGGTCCGATTGAACGGGCATGCATCTTGTCGTCCACCATATGATGAAGCTTCAGCATGTAGATATAACCCACGGTTGCAGGCTGATCAAAACGTTCACCGGTGCCTCCGTCATGCAGATAAACACGTCCGTTTTCGGGTAAGCCGGCCTGACGCAGATAATTGTTGATCTTTTCGTCAGTAGCTCCGTCAAAAATCGGTGTAGCAAAATTGAGACCAAGTTTCTTGCCTGCCCAACCCAGAACAGTTTCATAAATCTGTCCAAGGTTCATACGCGAAGGTACACCCAGCGGGTTCAATACAATGTCAACCGGAGTTCCATCAGCAAGGAAAGGCATATCCTCTTCACGAACTATACGGGCAACAATACCCTTGTTTCCGTGACGTCCTGCCATTTTATCACCAACTTTCAGCTTACGTTTCTTGGCAATGTAAACCTTTGCCATCTGAACAATTCCGTTGGGAAGGTCATCGCCGACAGTTGCTACAAATTTCTTGCGGTTGTAAACGCCCAGAATTTCCTTGTACTTGATGATGTAATTGTTGATCAGGGTTTTGATCAGGTCATTAACATCCTTATCTGTAGTCCATTTGCTTGGATTAACATTGATATAATCAATGCCCATCAGCATTTTTTGGGTGAACTTAATCTTTTTCGGTACAATTTCTTCCTTGAAGTTGTTATAAACTCCCTGCGAAGTTTTTCCCGAAACAAGAACTGTAAGCTTATCAACAAGTTTGGTTTTCAGATCCTGAGAGTTTCTTGCAAACTCATCGTCAAGAACCTTAACCATATCTTTTTCTTTGGATTTCACCTTGCGGTCTTTGATCATTCTGGAGAAGAGTTTCTTATCCAGAACAACCCCTTTCATTGATGGAGGCGCTTTCAGTGAAGCATCTTTCACATCACCGGCTTTGTCACCAAAGATCGCTCTGAGGAGTTTTTCTTCAGGGGTAGGATCACTTTCTCCCTTAGGAGTAATCTTACCGATGAGAATATCGCCTTCATTTACTTCGGCACCAATGCGAATCAAACCGTTTTCATCAAGGTCTTTGGTGGCCTCAGTACTAACATTTGGAATATCGTTGGTGAGCTCTTCAACCCCGCGTTTGGTATCACGAACCTCAAGAATAAACTCTTCAATGTGGATAGAAGTAAAAATATCTTCTTTAACCACCTTTTCGGAGATTACAATAGCATCCTCAAAGTTGTATCCCTTCCAGGGCATAAATGCTACCATCAGGTTACGGCCGAGTGCAAGATCGCCCATGCTGGTACCATAACCCTCGCAAAGTACCTGTCCTTTCTTTACTTTATCACCTTTACGCACTATTGGCCTCAGGTTGACACTTGTATTCTGGTTGGTACGGGTAAATTTTGTAAGAGGATAATGGCGGACATCATCATCAAAGCTTACAAGTTTTTCGTCTTCAAGTCTGGTATGACGAATAACAATCTCGCGGGCATCTACATACTCCACAAGTCCGTCGGCTTCTGCTGTAACCAAAACACGGCTATCGAGAGCAACACTGCGCTCAATTCCTGT
>JANJXJ010000119.1 GCA_024709105.1 Lentimicrobium sp.
CCGCTAAGCGGAATTTAGCTGCCGCTGAGCTCACCGCCCGGGGCGGTTCGGTTGCAATTCCGCTTCCACCATGCCTAAATTTGAAATAATGACCTTCCAGGTTTTCTTCTTAACCTGGAAGGTCTTACTTTCTAACAATTATACCTCTCCATTCCTAATTCCCCGCTAAGCGGAATTTAGCTGCCGCTGAGCTCACCGCCCGGGGCGGTTCGGTTGCAATTCCGCTTCCAACATGACTAAATCTGTTTTTGTCTACTTCCAACCCCTCGTGGCAAAAAACCAAAAAGGTCAGATAATCTTCCGAAAAAATCTTCTTAAAAAACTCCAGTCATCCTTCCTGAATCGGAAAAGGGCAGTCAGCGGCATTCCGGTTATTTGCGAAAACACCACAAGATAAATTACAGAAGCCACGGTATAGCTTACATTGGTGCCCATAACTGCCCCGTTGGCCCCATAGTCAGGAATCCAGAGGTAGTTGAGTACAACATTCACCAGCAAAGCCGGGGCAAAGGCTTTAAGGGCGGCATCGGGACGGCCGGTTCCGGCAAGCTGTCCGCTCAGTATCCTGAACATAATAATCATAATAATTCCCGGCATAATGGTTTGCATCACCCTTACGCTGGGCAGGTATTCCTGGCCAAATACCAGCGGTACCACAAATGGCGACAACACCACAATGGCTGCAGAAATCAGCACACCGGCCAGCAGCGAAATCCTGAGCAGGCGTGCTGTACTTTCGTTCAGGGCAGCTTGGTCGGTGGCATTGGCGCTGCGGCTCATTACCACCACCCCCACCGCCAGCGGTATCTGCCAGAGCAATTCAGCAACCGAAACCCCCAGCGAATAGATGCCCACTTCGCCGGGTTCTGAGAGCATTTTCAGCAGCACCACATCAACCCGGTAATTAAACTGAATGGTAAGAAACGACAGTGCATACACCACACCGGTTTTCAACATTTTGAATATCAGCGTATTTTTAAGTGATAACCGGATGCGGTATCGTTTCAGAAGCATAAACACGGCCAGCAGGGCAACCAGGGTGTTGGCCAGAAGCAGGGATGCCACCGCTCCGAAAAGGCCCAGTTTCAGGAAATAAACCATCACCACAGCCACAACCAACATAAGTAGTCCGGTGAGCCAGTTCAGCATATTGGCAGCCGGTATTTCTTCCTTGCCCAGAAAAACCCCGCCGCTGTATATGGAAGCCAGCCGCATGGGTATGGTTACCAGCGCCATGGCCAGCAGGGCAGGAGTATAGCCCCCGGTGCCAATCAGCAGATAGGCCGCGGTGCTGAACAGAACCCCCAGGGCCGAAGTAAAAACCAGTACCGTAAACATGGCCGAAACGATGCTGTTTTCATCCTCGCGACCCGACCCGATCATGTAAATGGTGGTTGGGCGTATGCCCATCTGAAAAAAGCTTACCACCAGTGTAGGAACAACTATCAGCGCGGTATACAACCCGTAACCACTGCTGCCCAGCTGCCTCGAAAGCAGTACCACCAGGCCAAAATTGGCAAGCAGGGTAAACACATTGCTCCCCAGTACTCCGGCAATATCCTGAAAATATGTTCTTTTGGGCAAGTGGTGAAGGATAGGTTTTACAAGCTGCAAAGATAGCGAAACTGTAATTCACCAGGATTCAGAACTATTCTGCTGAGCTGTACCTCAGTATTCTGCCGTTTGGCCCGACTGCAATACCTGTTTTTGGTGAGGGGAAACAGATTTCGTTAATTTCAACACCGGTTTTCGACATTTGCCGGAATTTAAGTCCGCCATCTTCCGAAAGGTAGATCCCTGTTTTATCCGAAACACAAATCCAGTCTTCACCGGCAGAAGTAAGAATACTGCAATAGTTTAATGGCAATGTGGAAATATTATTCCAGATTTTTCCCTCAGGGTTTGACTTGGATAAAATTTTGGCGTGAAGTGCATACCATGATTTCCCCGTATAAGTTATTTTTTCATACGGATAGGTGTTGGGAATTTGTTCAGGATTGTCCCCGTCTGCATTGCTCATGAATAAGTTTTTCGATGTCAAAATAAAAACCTCTTCCGGGTGTACCGGGTTACGCTCTATTCCGTTTACAAACGATATTGGTGCCGGAATCTGCACAGGATTGGAAATTACCTTTTTCACTGCACCATCGCCGTTTACCGAAACCAGAATACAGCTGCCTCCCATAAAATAGTTGGTATAGAGAAACCCATTATCGGGTCCGGTGAATTTAACTTTCTGGAATGTATTAGATTTGATAGTATGGTCATAAATAACTGAATTTTCCATAATTTTTTGCCAGTTTTGCCCTCCATCAGTAGTTTTATACAAGCCATCACCCGACAACACAAAGCCGAGGTGTTCATCAACAAACGACATGTGTTTGTATTTTGAGAAAGGCAGTGTAACCTGATTCCAGCTTTTACCCCCATCTTCAGTTTTATACATAATGGAAGCAGAGGGGAGAGGGTCAGTCACAATGCAGGATAAATCCGGAATAGTATTATCCAATGAAATCTGACAGGTAACACCAGTCAGATTTTGTGTGCAGGTTAAGTCAGTTGGCTCATTGCTGATTGTGCCTGCCACGTAACCCACATTATCATTCAGCATCTGTATATCCCGAAAATAGGTTTCAGATTCCGGTGAAACATCCGTCCATTCATATTTCGGATTTTCATTTTCCTTTTTGCAGGAAAGCATGGCCAACAGTGTTAAGATAAAGAGGAGCTTTTTCATTAAGTATTTCAATAGTTTTATCTGTGCGAATGCTTTTGTCAATTTCTGAATAAGCCTGATTCCAACGAAACCAGTGATATTTTGGCTGTATCCGGTATCAAAAGTAGTGAAAATTGTTGCCCGCACAATAAAATATTTCTCTTGTACGTATTTTTCTTATTTGGTTATGGAATTATTTATATTTTAGCGGCGTACAATGATATGCGAAAAGGCATAATAACGGAATTCAGTTTTTTACTCATTGATTAAAAAATAACATATGGACAGAAATGAAAAATATACCATTTCGCCTGGTAACAGACTCAAAATGAACCCCAACAAAAAAATACTCACCCTGGGTTTACTCATGCTTTTGCTGGTGCTGGCTG
>JANJXJ010000138.1 GCA_024709105.1 Lentimicrobium sp.
CACAGTATTAATTCATTACTTTTGCAGAAAAAAACAATGGCTGTTCTGCTGGCGTACCTGTTTCTGGCGCTGTTTATTTCCTTTCTTTGTTCAATAATGGAAGCTTCACTGCTTTCCACTCCGCAATCTTACTTGATGGTAAAAAAAGACAGCGGAAATGCCTGGGCGCAAGGATTCCTTGACCTAAAAGCCAATATTGACAAACCTCTTTCAGCCATTCTATCGCTCAATACTGTAGCGCATACCATCGGAGCAGCTGGTGTTGGCGCTCAGGCGGTTAAGGTTTTCGGGGAAGCCTCTTTCGGTATCGTTTCGGCGGTGCTTACCATTCTTATTCTCGTATTAACCGAAATCATTCCCAAAACTATTGGCGCCAAATACTGGAGGAGCCTTTCAAAAATGTCGGTGTATACAATAAAGGGCATGATTTTTATTACCTATCCGCTGGTAATGATTTCATCGGTAATTACCCGGCTTATTTCTGGCTCACATCATATTCAAACTACCAGCCGGGAGGAAATTGCCGCGTTGACCAATATCGGAGCCGACGAGGGTGTCTTTACCGAAAAGGAGCATAAAATAATTCAGAATGTATTGAAACTCAAAAATGTAAGAGTTTCTGAAATAATGACTCCCCGCGTGGTGGTGGTACTCGCCGACGAAACACTTACGCTCAGCGAATTTTTAAAAAATAAAGATTATCTCAAATTTTCCAGAATACCTGTATATCAGGGAAATGATGATAATGTCACCGGCTATGTATTCAGGGAATCGGTTTTTGAAAAACTTGCTGAAGACCAGCATCAGCTTACCCTCAAAGACATCAAGCGCAACATCGTATATGTGCCCGACAGCATGGTTCTGTTTTCATTATGGGAAGAGTTGCTGTCGAAAAAAGAGCACATTGCCCTTATAGTTGACGAATATGGCGGAATGGATGGAATTGCCACCATGGAAGACATTATTGAAACCCTGCTCGGCCTCGAAATAGTGGATGAAAAAGATACCGTTTCTGATATGCAGGCTTTTGCCCGGGAGAGGTGGAAAGCCAGACAAACCAAATACAACCTGCTGGAAAAAATCGGCAAGGAGCAGGCTGGCGATGATACCAAATAAAGATATTTCCTGAATCAGTTTTCCGCTGCCTTTGAGGATAAGGCTTATCAATATCTTTTATCCCGGTTCGGATACTCTGAAAATTCGTTGATTTTCTTATATTTTGCCTTCCTCCTGCTCTTTTTTCTGCCTGTGGCACTGCCTGCCATGGATGCCTGCATCAAAAAATTTAATAAGTTTGCACAAAACCAAATTATACCATGTCAGACGATAAAAAAATAATTTTCTCAATGGTTGGAGTAGGAAAAACCATTCCACCCAACCGTCAGATTCTTAAAGACATTTACCTTTCATTTTTCTACGGTGCCAAAATCGGAATTATCGGTTTGAATGGCTCCGGAAAATCAAGCCTGCTCAAAATCATAGCTGGTCTCGACAAGTCCTACACGGGTGAAGTGGTTTATTCTCCGGGATATTCGGTGGGCATTCTTATGCAGGAGCCCGAACTTGATGAAACCAAAACGGTGCGCGAAATAGTAGAAGAAGGAGTTGCAGAAACTGTTTCCCTGCTCAAAGCCTACGAGGAGGTAAACAATCGCTTTGCCGAACCTATGGACGATGACGAAATGAACAAGCTCATCGAAGAACAGGGCAGGCTCACAGAATTACTCGATCAGCACGATGCCTGGGAGCTCGACACCAAACTCGAAAGAGCCATGGATGCGCTGCGTTGCCCCGATCAGGAACAAAATGTTAAAACCCTCTCGGGTGGTGAACGCAGACGGGTGGCCTTGTGCCGCTTATTGCTTCAGGAGCCCGACATATTGCTGCTCGATGAGCCCACCAACCACCTTGATGCAGAAAGCATTGACTGGCTCGAACAATACCTGAGAAATTACAAGGGGACTGTTATTGCTGTAACCCACGACAGATATTTCCTCGACAATGTTGCCGGTTGGATTCTTGAACTCGACCGCGGCGAAGGGATTCCCTGGAAAGGAAACTACACCTCATGGCTGGAGCAAAAGTCCAACCGCCTCGCCATGGAAGAAAAAATTGAAAGCAAACGCCGCAAAACGCTGGAACGAGAGCTGGAATGGGTACGTATGGCACCCAAAGCCCGCCATGCCAAGTCAAAAGCCAGGCTTGCAGCTTATGAAAGGTTGATGAGCGAGGATACCAAGCAGAAAGAAGAAAAACTCGAAATCTTTATACCCAATGGTCCGCGCTTAGGCAACAAAGTGCTGGAAGCCAAAGGTATATCAAAAGCTTTTGGCGATAAGCTGCTGTTTGAGAACCTCGACTTTAGTCTGCCTCCTGCCGGAATTGTAGGTATCATAGGCCCCAACGGTGCAGGAAAAACCACCCTCTTCAGGCTGATTATGGGCCTCGAAAAACCTGACTCAGGAGAGTTCAGTGTTGGTGAAACAGTGAAACTGGGATATGTAGATCAGGCACATACCGCAATTGATCCCGAAAAAACTGTGTGGGAAGTAATATCCGAAGGAAATGAAAACCTGCAAATCGGCGGAAAACTGTTCAACTCACGCGCTTACGTTTCACGATTTAATTTTTCAGGTGCCGATCAGGGCAAAAAAGCCGGAGTCTTATCGGGAGGTGAAAGAAACCGGATGCACCTGGCACTCACCCTCAGGTCGGAAGCCAATGTGCTGCTTCTCGATGAGCCCACCAACGATATTGATGTCAATACACTCAGGGCTCTGGAAGAAGGTCTCGAAAGTTTTGCAGGATGTGCAGTAATTATTTCGCACGATCGCTGGTTCCTCGACAGGATAGCCACCCATATTCTGGCATTTGAAGGTGACTCTCAGGTTGTTTTCTTCGAAGGCGGTTACTCCGAATATGAAGAAAACCGCAAAAAACGCCTGGGTAATGATACCCCTCACCGCATCAGGTACAAAAAGCTAAAAGCCTGACCATAAACACTCAAAAATTTACCGTCATTACAGGTGACGTTATTAAATCTTCAAAACTCAACCCGGGGGAAATGGCAAACCTTCCCCGGGTTTTTAAGTTGAACATGAAGCTGACTGACGATATCTGTAAGATGAACCGCGGTTTTTCAAGATTCAGCATCTAACAGAGGAATAGTTTTCAAATACTTGCAGCTCCCCAATCTGCACTCAGGCTGTTGTTGCTGCTGCGGTTACTAAATATTTACGACGGTTTAATTTCGCATGGTAATGCTATAATTATTAAATATAGCACTGTAATGGTATATTTATACTAAACTTCCTAAAAAAAAATCACAGCAAGCATTGACAATTGTACCATAATTTATAATTTTGGGACAAATAAAAAAAATATGGGACAAAATGCACCACATTATCCCCTTGAGAAACTTCCTCCACTCAGACAAAAAGTGGAAACCATTGAAATTCTCAGGCAAACAAACAAATCAACCGCAGCATTGGCTGAGTTAAAAGGGATATCAAGGACAATCCCTAATCAGGCAATGCTTATTAATGCAATAGTTTTGCAGGAAGCAAAAGACAGTTCAGAAATTGAAAATATCATTACAACACAGGATGATCTGTACAAAGCATTGACTACTAATAAAACTCATATTTCACCGCAAACAAAGGAAGTTGTAAATTACCGTAAAGCAATATTTACAGGATATGAAATAGCTAAAAAACAAGGTTTTTTAAAAGTAAACGACATTGTAAACATTCAACAGGAATTAGTAAGCAATACAGCCGGAATAAGAAGTACACCGGGAACTGTTTTAAAAAATGATATGACAGGGGAGATTGTTTATACCCCTCCGCAAGACAAAGCAGAAATACTTGACTTATTAACCAACTTCATAAACCATTTTAATCAACCTGATGATTTGTCTCCTTTGATAAATCTGGCAATCTTGCATTATCAGTTCGAGAGTATTCATCCCTTTTACGACGGCAATGGCAGAACTGGCCGGATATTAAACATCTTATACCTGATAATCAACAACTTGATTGATGTTCCTATTTTATATTTAAGTTCTTACATAATTAGCAATAAACCAGAATACTACCGTTTATTAAATCAGACCAACGCTACTGGAAAATGGGAAGAATGGATAATGTTTATGCTCAAAGCAATCGAAAGTACATCAAAAGATACAATTACAAAGATTACGAATATTAAAAACCAACTCGACTTTACAATCTTAAAAGTTCAGGAAAAAGCTCCGAAATTGTATAGAAAAGAACTGGTTGAATTGCTTTTTGAACAACCATATTCAAAAATTGAGTTTGTTGTAAACAAATTAGGAGTGGAGAGAAAGGCAGCATCGCGTTATTTAAAAGAACTTGAAGATATTGGTATTGTTGAATCTCAAAAAGTTGGGAGAGAAACTTTGTACATTAATAAGGAGTTGATTGAAATTCTGAAAAAATAATGTTAAAAAACACGTCAAAGTGCAATTGCCTTAAGGATTACAGAACTCAGAAAGACTGTAATTTGTGTATGTGTTTTAAGGGAGGGGGCTTGGTAACCAATAAAACAAACATGACAGAAAATGCAAAAAATTGATCAAACGATTTTTGAAAACCTGAGTCAGGAAGCCAGGAATTCGCCCCGGAAGAGAAAAAACCTCAACTATCACACCTGTGAGGCAGATCCGTTGCAAAGACTGCTGAATGCCATGGAACCCGGCACCTACATCAGGCCTCACAAACACGAAGATCCCGATAAACGAGAAGTTTTTATTGCATTTCGCGGAAGGCTTTGTGTGGTTGAGTTTGATTCAGAAGGAAATATTACCGACCATACCATTCTCGACTGGGCAGCTGGTATGCCGGCTGTGGAAATTGCTGAAAAAACTTTTCATACCGTAATCAGCCTGCAATCAGGATCTGTCGCCTATGAAGTGAAAGACGGGCCATACAATCCGAACGACGATAAATGCTTCGCTTCCTGGGCTCCTGCCGAAGGAACACCTGAAAGCAAAATCTATCTCGAAGAACTGATTCAAAAACTCAGTCTCAGGGTTGAGTTAATTTGAGTAAATTTGTCGCCCGGAATAAGTTATCCGGATGGCAATTTCACAGAAATAACAAAATGAGTACACAAAAGCCTTCCATACCCAAAGGAACCCGCGACTTTTCCCCGCTGGAAATGAACCGCAGGAATTATATTTTCACCACCATCAGGTCGGTTTTCGAAAAATACGGTTATCAGCCCATTGAAACACCGGCCATGGAAAATCTGAGTACCCTGCTGGGCAAATATGGAGAAGAAGGCGACAAACTTTTGTTCAGGATTCTGAACTCAGGCGATTTCCTTTCACAGGTGAATGAAGAGGATTTAAAAAAAGACAATGCCGCTTCGCTCTCTTCCAGAATTTGCGAAAAAGGCCTGCGTTACGACCTCACTGTTCCTTTTGCCCGCTATGTAGTTCAGCACCGCAACGACATAAGTTTTCCTTTCAAACGGTATCAGATACAGCCGGTGTGGCGTGCCGACAGGCCGCAGAAAGGCCGTTACCGCGAATTTTATCAGTGTGATGCCGATGTGGTGGGCTCCGATTCACTCCTCAACGAAGCCGAACTGCTGCTCATCGCCGACCAGGTTTTCAAAAAACTTGGCATCAGGGTAATAATCAAGCTGAACAACAGAAAAATTCTTTCGGGGATTGCCGAGCTAATCGGACATGCCGACAAGATTACCGATATTACAGTAGCCATTGACAAGCTCGATAAAATAGGAATCGAAAAGGTAAATGAAGAGCTTGCAGAACGCGGCCTTGATGCTGTAGCCATTAGCCGTCTGCAGCCGGTAATCAATTTAGAGGGTACAAATCAGGAGAAGCTGGATAAACTTTCTGAACTTCTTTCAGTAACCAGGGATGGACCTGCCGGAATTGAGGAAATCAGCACAATTCTCAACTTTACAGGATTAATGAATATCTCCTCTGCTATAGAACTCGACCTTACCCTGGCCCGTGGTTTGAATTATTACACCGGAGCCATTATTGAAGTTAAGGCTGCCGATGTTTCCATGGGAAGCATAAGCGGTGGCGGAAGATACGATAACCTCACCGGAATCTTCGGTTTACCGGGAGTATCAGGTGTTGGTATCTCCTTTGGCGCTGACCGTATTTACGATGTACTTAACGAACTGAATCTCTTCCCCTCCGACTCAGCTTCTACCACCCGGGTATTGTGCGTTAATTTCGGCGGTGAAGAAGAAAAGGCCTGCATCGCCCTGGCTTCGAGGCTCAGAGAAGAAGGCATAAACACCGAAGTTTTTCCTGACAATACCAAATTGAAAAAACAATTTGCATACGCCGACAGCAAACAGATTCCCTGGGTGGTGATCATCGGCAGCGAAGAAAGAGCGCAGGGTGTTTGTGTGCTCAAGAACATGGTAAATGGTGAACAAAACACCGTAAAACCTGAAGAAATACCTTTCAAAATCAGTTAATTATGTTTATCAGCTGGAATTTAAAGTTCAAGGTTAAAATCAACAGAGCCGGCCTCACTTTTTGAGTGAATGCCTGTTTTTGCACCTTCGAATACTAAATTTTCCACTTTTAAACATTTTCAACATGAACACCTTTGAAATAAGTGCTCAGCCGCTGAGCCTCGAATCTATTGAACAACTCCTCAATTCAGGGCAATTGCTCAGCCTTTCGCAGGAAGCGAAGAATAAAATACAGCATTGCCGCAATTACCTCGACAGCAAGCTTCAGAACCAAAGCGAACCCATCTATGGAATCACCACAGGGTTTGGGTCATTGTGCAACATTCAGATTTCGGAAAAAGACCTGAGTAAGCTTCAGGAAAATCTGGTGATGTCGCATGCCTGCGGAACCGGAAATATGGTTGACGATGACATTGTAAAGCTGATGCTGCTGCTCAAGGCTCATGCGCTTTCATCAGGCAATTCGGGGGTTCAGGTAAAAACAGTGGAGCGATTGCTTGATTTCTATAACAACAATGCCCTTCCAGTGGTGTATGAACAAGGCTCTCTTGGTGCATCGGGCGACCTGGCCCCCCTGGCCCATCTGTGCCTGCCTTTGCTGGGAATGGGTGAGTTCAGGATGGATGGAAAAATACTTCCAGCCCGCAAAGTAATGAAACAATTTGGCTGGGAACCACTTCAGCTGCAGTCGAAGGAAGGACTGGCACTGCTCAACGGCACTCAGTTTATGAGCGCACATGCAGTTCATATACTGCTGAAAGCCAAAAAATTATCCCGGTTTGCCGACATTACCGGAGCCATTTCTCTCGAAGCTTACAATGGCCGCCTTGACCCCTACATGCCACAGTTGCACACCATCAGGCCGCATCTCGGGCAGATTGAAACCGCCAGCAATTTCAGAAACATCCTGAATGGCAGCAAACTCATTACACAGGAAGGTAAAAAAGTACAGGACCCCTATTCTTTCAGGTGTATCCCTCAGGTACATGGTGCAGTTAAAGATACCATTCGATATGTTGAATCGGTGACCATCACCGAAATCAATGCTGTTACCGACAATCCCACCATTTTCCCTGATGAGGATCTGGTACTTTCCGGAGGAAATTTCCACGGCGAACCCATAGCTTTTGCGCTTGATTTTCTGGCCATTGCCCTTGCCGAACTCGGAAATATTTCCGAACGCAGGGTTTACCGCCTCATTGCCGGTCAGCGCGGATTACCCGAATTTCTGGTCGCCAAACCCGGCCTCAACTCCGGATTTATGATTCCGCAATACACTGCCGCCAGCATTGTAAGCCAGAACAAACAACTGGCTACTCCCTGCTCGGTTGATTCCATAACTTCATCCAATGAGCAGGAAGACCATGTGAGTATGGGAGCCAATGCGGCTACCAAAACCCTGAGAATTGTAAACAATCTCGAAAGGCTGCTCGCCATCGAGTTGTTTGCCGGAGCCCAGGCCCTGGAGTTCAGAGATGCAACGGCCACCTCTCCCTTCCTGAATGCCTTTATTTCGGAATACCGCAGCGCAGTGCCTTTTATCAAGGACGATACCATTATGTACACCGAAATTCAAAAGTCCGTCGAATTCATCAGAAATGTACAGGTTGATTTTCCGGATTGATAACTGAGCTTTTGCCTTAAATATCAGTTCTTTTTGTCAGCTGTATCAGTTAAAAAAAGCACTGCTTCCCGAATAGGTAAAAAACAGCCAAAACCTTTTGAGTTTTATCTTACTAACCAAATCTTCAAAACCTTCCGGAAAACGGAAGGTTTTTACTTTAATATTAGTATAGCTGCATCTTATATCAGAATCAATAAAGAGTTGTGGTGCAGTGTTAAAAACGGTCAACCAAATTCAGGAATTGACGGCCGAAATTTCTAATGTCAAAAGCATAATTTCTAATGTGCCGGAAGCATGATTGTGGTATAAGTATTCTCTCGTTATCGCTTCGCGCTCCCGGGACAAGTGTTCTCTGACCTCTGATCTCTGACCTCTGATCCCTTGGCTAAGCGGAATTTGCAATTCCGCTTCACTGATTTCAAACCTAATCTGGCTAAGCGGAATTTAGCTCCGCTGAGCTCCCTACGGTCGGTTGCAATTCCGCTTCACACATTTCCAACCTTACTACACCCCTGCTTCTCTCTTTATCTCTTCGAGCCCCCAGGACTGGCGACCACTCTCATTATCGCTACGCGCTTACAAGACAAGTGAACTTTTTAGTGCGAGCTTTGAACTTTTTAGTGCAAGCCGTGAACTTTTTAGTGCAAGCCGTGAACTTTTTAGTGCAAGCCGTGAACTTTTTAGTGCGAGCCGTGAACTTTTTAGTGCGAGCTCTGAACTTTTTAGTGCGAGCCGTGAACTTCTTAGTGCAAGCCGTGAACTTTTTAGTGCAAGCCGTGAACTTTTTAGTGAGAGCCGTCTCGTTATCTCTACAAGATCCCGAGACAAGTGAACTTTTACACATACGACGTGAACTTCTTCGCAGACGACGTGAACTTCTTCGCAGACGACGTGAACCTCTTCGCAGACGTATCCACCCTACCAACTCCATATCTTCACAGGAGACTCTTGTCGATCAGGTGAGGTAAGAGGTTGTTGAGTTGAGAGGCTTTAGTGTCGTTGATGTTATTGATCACATAGGTGAGCCATTTCTGGGGGTCGATATCAT
>JANJXJ010000003.1 GCA_024709105.1 Lentimicrobium sp.
GCCATTTGGGACTCTATGTTCTTTCTTTTTGGTGGCAAAGCATTTGCCATTTTTGCACTTCTTTTTGGGCTTACCTTTTTCATTCAGTCTGACAATCAGGCGAAAAAAGGCAAAAACTTCAATCCTAGATTTGCCTGGAGAATGACACTACTGCTGATTTTTGGTATTATCAATTCAGCATTTTATCAGGGAGACATTTTATCAATCTATGCTCTCCTGGGATTTTTTCTGATTCCGCTTTCTGCCCTCAGCAATAAACAGTTGTGTTGGATTTCAGTATTTCTTTTAATGCAACCCATTGAATTATTCAGGTTTGCAGATGCAATGGCTAACCCTGGCAAAGTTGTTTCAGATCCTGCATCATGGGCATTTTTCGGAAAAATGGGAGATTATTTATATAACGGATCTTTTTTTGATGCCGTTACGGGAAATCTAACCAATGGAAAATGGGCAGTTCTGCTCTGGAATTACGAGAACGGCAGGTATTTCATCATTCTCGCTCTTTTTGTTATTGGTGTGCTTGCCGGCAGAAAAGGCCTGTTTAAAACCAGCCCCGGGAACAAAAAAATCTGGCTCAGGATTCTTGTTTACTCAGGTTTGGCATTTATTGTACTCTATTTTTCTGAGAAAAACATAGCCAGTTGGATAAAAGATGCTGCATTATATAAATCATCAGAATTGCTGCTGACAAGCTGGGCGAATCTGGCATTTACTTTTATTCTGGTTTCGGGGTTTACCTTGCTTTTCTATAATACTAAGGTCCGTTCGCTGCTGAACTTCTTCTCTCCGATGGGCCGCATGAGTCTGTCAAATTATATTTTGCAATCTCTTGCCGGGGCTACATTGTATTATGGATTCGGATTCGGATTATACAAAATTACCGGAGCAACCTATAGTCTGCTCATCGGCATCTTTCTTACCCTCATTTTTTCCGCTTTTTGCAAGTCCTGGGCCAAACATCATAAACACGGTCCTTTGGAAGGAATCTGGCACAAGGCAACCTGGCTGGGTAGTGACAAAAATTAACACTTTCTGACAACCAACAAAACGCTGATTTTGGTAATTGCCAAATCTGCATTTGCATATTAGAATTCAGCGACTCTGACCCCAGGCAGTATTACCTTGATTATCGGCTTAATTCTGAGGTATATACCAAACATTTTTGTCAAGATCAATCCCTCCGCCCACTTCTTCCTGCACAACGCGATCAATAATCATAATGCCTTTCCGGGCCATATTTTCAAAATTATCTATTCCGTTATCAGGAAAATTTATTCTGGTACGGTGGATGTGAAATTTATCGGAAAAACTTTGGTTAAAAGCCCTTTCAATGCCCTCCTTCCCTATCATAAAACCAATCAGCCCTGCCCATGTTGCAGTAGGATTATCGGAATCCCAACCAGCAAGTGACCCGATTTTCACTGTTTCTATAAAATCACCCTCGCCATAAAAAAGACTTATCAGACTGGCTGCAAAATTAATGCCTGCTGCAAAACAACCATTACAATAAAGGTTTCTGGAAGTAATATGGTAACCATCGGCTTGTTTCACCTGATAACGTTCATATATCGAATCACGGGTCTGTTCCCAGCTAAGGCCTGCTTTGTATTTTGAAAAAACATAATCGTACATTTTGGCAGGATAGGATTCCCCGGGAAGTTGACTCCTGGCTTCATCTGCCATGAAAAAAACCTTCTCTTTCATTGGCATACTATCATCAACCTGCGAAGCAAGTGAAAACATAGTAATATAAAATTCAGAAATCATCGCGGCCTCCTGGCTGGCAGTGGTTCTCACCGGAAGGTATGCCATCTGCAGGGCAATGTCAGGTCTTGCGGGGGCAAATAGCCCGAAAATCTCTGTAGTAAGCTGTGCATCAATCATATCAAAGTGTGGGTTTCTTTCGGGGCTGCCGGTTTCTGGCGGTACTACCCCTTCTTTCATCAAATCAAAAGCCTGTTGATTCGACACCCACAAATAATTCTCTTCTTCCGGTTTTATATGTTTAAGCCAACCTTCCCTGATCTGCATGCCCGAGAGTACCGAAACATGGTTTGCCAGCAGCAACTCCTGGTAAATGTATTCTATATCGGTATCGTCATCTGCCCCCCAGATACTGTCAGGCGATGCAAAAACAAAATCAATTACCGGTGACAGATTGCTTGGAACTCCCTGCCCCCAGATGCTGGGTTGGTCGGGCAGCCCCCAGTCGGCACGAGTGTAAAATAACCCGGTTTTTATCTCACCGATGTTCCCTATCTTATCCATCTCGGTGATTAATCCGGTCCAATTGCCAATGCAGGTACCCAACCAAAACCCTTGAAGTTTATTAATATAGGCTTCACGCGAAACTTCTAAATCAGTTTCAGAGGGTTTATAATTTTTATAGTCTAATGAAGTATTGCGTATTTCTGCAGACTGAATATTTTTTTGTCCGAAACCGTTGAACGAAGCAAGCACCATAATAAAAAAGGATACCAGAATCAGGTTAGAGCGACAAGGCCTGTACATATTACCTATATGGGTCTGGAGCAGGTGTTCAAATTCTTTTCTCATTTATCTGATATCAGAGTTTAATAAAGATTTTTTTTCGGTAAAGCACCAGAGCCGGGATAAAAATAAGCGAGGTGTAAAGCAAGGCATACATCAGGCTTGCAAAGTTGGCTGCAATTCCGGCCGAAGTAAGCATTTCCATAAAATGACCTTTGATTCCGGTTTCTCCGAATCTGATGCCCCAGAAAAGAAAATCAACAACACCGGCAAGTACATATACTGCAATGGCATTGGAGCCAAAAACAAGGAACGGGCGAAACAAACGAATGTAACCCTTTAGATCAACAATTACCATTAAAGCTGCAAGAGTTGAAGCAGCAAGTCCTGATGAAACCAACACATAGGAGCTTGTCCAAAGGTTCTTATTTAAAGGAAAATGCCAGCTCCAGACAGTCCCTGCAACCGAAGCAGCAAAACCAGCAGTGAATAACCAGATAATTTTCTGCTCAGTACTCATTTTACTCAACAAAAGGCAACCGGCCAAAACCCCTGATATTCCGCTGGCTATGGCAGGCAGAGTGCTTAATATTCCTTCGGGGTCCCAGCTGCCGGCCCACAGTCTGCCAGGCAAAAATTCAGCATCAAACCATGCTGCCAGATTAATTCCGGGCTCAAGCATTACTTTGCCATAGCCAGGTGTTGGAATAAGAGTCATGGCAAGCCAGTAAAGTATCAGTATTCCAGCACCGGTAATGGCCAGCTTTTTAGCACTCATACTTAAAAAAAGAAATGCGCAGACCATAAAAACAATAGCTATCCGCTGCAGTACTCCGGCAACCCTTAATTCGGCAAAATCGAAATAAGGATAAAGATTCAGGAAGATTCCAACTGCAAATATTTTTACTGATCGCCACATTATTTTGCGATAAAGGCCTGCAATGGGCAATCCTGATTCCTTTTTTTTTGAATATGCCAGTGCAATGGACACACCAACTATAAAAATGAAAAATGGAAAAATCAGATCGGTGGGAGTTATTCCATTCCAGGGTTTATGAGAAAGTGGCGGGTAGATGTGGCTCCAGCTGCCCGGTGTGTTTACAAGAATCATCGCCGCAATGGTAAAACCACGCAAAACATCCAGCGAAAGCAACCGCGAGTTTTCTGGCATAAGACTTATTTTTAAATATCCCTTTAAAGATTGTCAAAGATAATGATCATGCCCGGCACTGCCAACTCCTGATTTTCATTCAGCATTTAATTGTATAGATTAAATCGGGGTTTCTCTATCGAATAATCACGGTCTGTCAATCAATTAGGCTTATCTTTACAAGCAAAACACAAACAAGTGCGTTACATTCACTTTTCAATATCAATGAGAAAAAACAACCTGGTTCTTATAAAAATAGTGGCTTTTTTGAGTTTATACATGTTCTGTTCATGCAACAGTTCGCCTGTTTCCCGGGAAGCCAGAGCCAAAAAACTCGCTTCGGGCTTTGCTTTTACCGAAGGCCCTGCGGCCGACAAACAAGGCAATATTTACTTTACTGATCAGCCCAACAACAAAATTCATGTGTGGACAACCCGGGGAGAACTTAAAACCTTTCTGGAAAACGCAGGCCGGGCAAACGGTTTGTATTTCGATTTGAATGGCAATCTGCTTTCCTGCTCCGATATGGACAACCAGCTTTGGAGCATTTCTATTGCAGACTCCAGTTATAAAATATTGGCTGAAGATTATAATAACATGAAACTCAATGGCCCGAATGATCTTTGGGTTCACCCTGATGGAGGAATCTATTTTACCGATCCTCTTTATGTAAGGCCCTACTGGACCCGCAACCCCGAAATGCAACAAGACGGCGAACACGTTTATTTTCTTTCGGCTGATAAAAAGAGACTGCAACGGGTGACGAATGATCTTATAAAGCCCAACGGTATTACAGGCACACCTGATGGCAAAAAATTGTATGTTGCTGATATAGGGGCGGATAAAACCTATGTTTACAACATCCTTGCGGATGGAAGCCTCTCAGAGAAGAAACTATTCACCAGCCTGGGATCGGATGGAATGACCATTGATTCAAAAGGAAACATCTATCTCACAGGGAACGGAGTTACCATTTTCAACTCATCAGGAACTCAAATTGATCATATTCAAATTGATGAACCCTGGACAGCCAATGTTTGTTTCGGCGGCAGTGACAGAAAAACACTCTATATAACCGCAAGTACAGCCCTTTACAGCATCAGAATGAATGTTAAGGGAGTGTATTAATTTTGAAAGACAAGATCAGGATTACCGCAGCTTTCAGTAACTTTGCCAAAAAGCATCTACCATGATTTCAGCCCCTGAAAATACAGGCAACTCAACCTCCCCAATGAATGCAGAACTCTACACACTCACCAACGAAAAGGGCCTGAGTGTTTCAATTACCAACTACGGGGCAATACTTACATCCATAAAAGTCCCCGACCGCAATGGAATAACAGATGACATTGTGCTTGGCTTTGATGATCCGGCAGATTATTTAAAACCTGAATATCTTGAAAATTGCCCGTATTTCGGATGTATTGCCGGCAGGTTTGCCAACCGGATTGCAAAAGGTAAATTTTCGCTAAACGGAACTACCTGGCAACTCGCCTGCAACAATGGAGGGAATGCTTTGCATGGTGGCATTACAGGATTTGACAAAAAATACTGGAAAGGAAACCAATTCAGCAATGCAGAAGGAAACGGTGTAGAGCTCAGTCTTTTCAGCCCGCATCTTGAGGAAGGATATCCGGGTAATCTGCAGGTAAAAGTTACATATATTCTTAATAACAACAATGAACTTCACCTTGACATCGAAGCCGTTACTGATCAGGCAACTGTACTGAACCTGACCAATCACACCTATTTTAACCTTTCGGGATGCAAGGAAACCATTTTAAATCACCGGCTTACCATCAACAGTAATCAACTGATAGAAACCAAAGATCTGATACCAACCGGAAAGATTATAAACATTCAAAATACAGCTTTCGATTTTAGTACAGGTAAAGTGATTGGCCAGGATATTCATAATCTGCCCATCGGATACGACAGTGGATATTCCCTTGGCAACCAGGGCAAACTTGCAGAAGCAGCATTGCTTGAAGAGGAAAAAAGTGGTCGTTTTGTCAGAATATTTACCACCGAGCCATCAGTACATCTTTACACAGGCTACTTTATTCCCGAACTTAGCGGCCCAGATGGAAAAAAGTATGGCCGGTTTATGGGAACAGCACTTGAAACACAGCATTTTCCTGATTCACCCAACCATCCGGGATTTCCATCTGCTGTGCTTAATCCCGGTGAAGTTTTCAGGAGTAAAACTATTTTCGGGTTTGGGATAACCGAGAATTAATTCCAAAGCATTTCGATCCACTCCACAAAATCGGTTAATGAAATTTAATCGGTTTTTCTTTTGGTAGCCCAGAATTTTACTGCAACTCCCAATTCTGCACTCAAGAATATATTTCCCAATTCAGGGTGGATTCGTGCCATGCCTGAGTAATTGATACTATTATCGAGATAAACAATAAAATAATTGCCATATCCTCTAAGCTTGAAGAACTTATTCAACATTACTCCTGCTGAGAACCCGTTTCCCTTATTTATATCCACTTTTTTTCTGATTTCATCATCAAAAATATGGAAATTGGTCCTCAAAAATCCGGCATAAGGTTCAAAGCCAAAATCGTTACCAAAGTTGTATGAATAACCAGCTCTTAATGCATAATTAAAAACATTTGCATCTACAAGGCCCACATAATCACCACTATATGAAAATATCAGTATTTTTTTATTGGCATTAAAATGCTCAATAACGGGCCGGAATTCTGATGAAAAGAAGAAATCTTTATAGAAAAAAGTAATTCCCAATATTAACGATTGCGTTTCCCCTAGAACCGGCCTGGTTTTTTTATCATAAACGTTTAATGCAGTTCCATTATTTAAAGCGAAAGCAAAATTGGTGGTTTCATATTCTTTAACATATCCTGTTTTGTCGCGTGTAACTTTGTTTATGTGTCTGGAGTTTTGTGAAAATAATGAACCAGCAACCAGAATAGCAATCAGAAATAACAATAAGCTCTTCATTGTGATTAGTTTAAGGAAAAAATATACCATTCTTGATGACTTGTTTCCTCTTAAAATAATGCTAATTTCATAAGGCATACAATTACCAAACAAGTGCTCAAATTTATATAATAATGCTATTTTAAGCAAGAAATTTCAAAAACGTTATTAACACATTAAATTCAATCTATCACATCTTTTTGTAATTTCGCGCTTGCGCATGGATAAAACTTATTTTCAAACACACCGCATCTGGATTCTGATTGCGGTTTCTGCCGTAATACGCCTGCTGATAGCAGCTTTTACTGAATTGGGAAACGACGAAGTATACTACGTAAACTATGCTTTGTTCCCCGATTTAAGTCATTTCGATCACCCTCCTGTTACCGGATGGGTAATTCAGATTTTCACTTTAAACCTGTTATTTGACAGCGAGTTATTTATCAGACTGGGTGCGGTAATCCTGGGAAGCATCAACACCTATATTATTTATCTGATTGGTAAAACAATAAAGGATGAAACCACCGGCTGGTACACCGCGTTGTTGTATACTGCTTCTTTTTACACTTTTGTAATATCAGGCATTTTTATGATGCCTGATGCACCACAGACTTCTTTCTGGCTGCTCACTATGTTGCTGTTTGTAAAAGCTGTGAAAGCAGGGCCCGAAAACCCATCTGTAAATCGTTGGATACTGCTTGCCGGCATAAGCGGCGGATTGGCAATGCTGTCGAAATATACCTCTGTATTCCTGTTTACCGGTGCTGGCTTGTATTTTTTACTCTTCGACCGGCGCTGGTTCACAAAATGGCAGTTGTATGCTTCAATCATTATCGCTGCAATAATATTTTCTCCTGTAATACTCTGGAACATCAAATACAATTTTATTAGTTTCAGCTTTCACAGCAACAGGGTCGAAGTGGTTGAAACAATGCTCAGGCCCGATCTGTTTGCAACAGAACTGGGCGGGCAGATTTTCTACAATAATCCATTTGTATGGGTACTGGTTATTGCCGGGTTGTTTGCATTTTTCAGAAAAAAAATGCCTGATAATCATAATGAAATCAAGATACTGATTACTACCGCATTGCCTGTTATACTTCTTTTCTTAGGTTTCTCATTGTTTCGCCGCACACTCCCCCACTGGACAGGACCAGCATACATGACACTGATGCCTTTGGCTGCTTTGTGGATCAGGGAATTGACCAAAGCAGGAACATCATCAAAAAAATTTCCTCCGCTTATTTCAGCAGCCGCCGGATTTCTTTTACTTATTCTAAGCATTGCACTACTGCAGATAGGATGGGGCCTGTTCCTGAACAAAGGAATTCATCCGCAGACAGGCAAAAGACTGGGAATTAAAGACATAACCCTCGATATGTATGGCTGGAAACAACTTAAAGAAGGGTTCGAGCCTGTTTATCAGAATGATACTGCATCAGGCCTGATGAAAAATGATGCCGTTATTATTCAGCAGCGCTGGTTTCCGGCTGCCAATATTGATTATTATGTGGCCCGGCCATTGGGCATAAAACTTCTGACACTTGCCGATATTGAAAGAACCCATAAATACGCATGGATAACTCAGTACCGGGGAGGTTATAAGCCTATGCAGGATGCATACTATTTTTCTTCGAGCTACGATTTTTCAGACCCAAACTGGTATTATAAAGAATTGTTTATGATTATAGAAGGCCCTGACACCATTCCGGTATACCGCAACAATGTACTTGTTATGAATCATTATGTATGGAGAATGCGGGGACTGATGTTTCAGCCTTCTGACGATCTTACCGGCCGAAATGTATTTAATGAAACTAAATAATGCTTTTCAATTACCCAGTGCATCAATTTTTTCGGGGGGATCGGCCAACACCGCGTTTTCGCCCTTCACCACAATCGGGCGGCGAATCAGTTTGGGATATTCTGTAAGTATCTGCAACCATTCTTCATCAGTTAAATCCCTGCCTTTCAGGTTTTCCTTGTAGAATTCCTCCTGCATCCTTACCAGTTCGGAAGGTTTAACCCCAAGTTTCTCTGCAATGGACTTTAGTTCTTCCACTGAAATCCCTTCGCGGATATACTCCCTTATTTCAAATTCTCCTCCTTTTGATTTAAGGTAATCCAGGCCAGCCCTCGACTTTCGGCATTTTGGGTTGTGATAGATAATCATTCCTTAAGATTTAAGATTGACAAACAACTGATGTAAAGATACAAAAATGGCCGGAAACTACCGGCCATCTTAATTTGTTCGAAAAAAAACTATATAGCGTCACGGCCAAATTCCATCAGATAGGCTTTAATGAAATCGTTGAGGTCGCCATCGAGCACCCTGGTGGTATCACTGGTTTCGTGGTCAGTTCTTAAGTCTTTCACCATTTTGTAAGGATGAAGAACATAATTGCGAATCTGAGAGCCCCATTCTATTTTCTTTTTGTTGCCTTCGATCACTGCAATGGCTTCTTTTTTCTTTCTCAGTTCAATTTCATACAACTGCGAACGAAGCATTTGCAGGGCCTTTTCACGGTTCTGGCCTTGCGAGCGGGTTTCCTGACACTCAATGATGATTCCCGATGGCTCATGCTTGAGCCTTACTGCAGTTTCAACTTTGTTTACATTTTGACCTCCGGGACCGCTTGATCTGAAAGTATCCCAGCTGATGTCTGATGCATTTACCTGAATGTCAATATTATCATCAACCACCGGATAAACATAAACCGAAGCAAAAGAAGTATGCCGCTTATTGGCTGAATCAAATGGTGATAATCTTACCAGGCGGTGAACTCCGTTTTCGCCTTTCAGATATCCGAAAGCATATTCACCTTCAAATTCAATGGCAACAGACTTAATACCAGCCACATCGCCTTCGTGCAGGTCGAGCTGACGGATTTTATACTTATTCCGCTCACCGTATCTGATGTACATTCGCATGAGCATTTCAGCCCAGTCATTGCTTTCGGTACCACCTGCACCTGCATTGATCTGCAGTATGGCATTCAAACGGTCTTCCTCATTACTGAGCATGTTCCGCAGCTCAAGATCTTCAATAAGATTTACGGCAACAGCATATTGCTGATCCAGATCTTCTTCTCCGGCTTCATCTAATTCATAGAACTCCAGAAGCACCTGAAGATCGTCGCAGGCAGCAACAGCCGCATCATAATCTATGGTCCAGCGTTTCTTTTCCTGAATGGATTTCAGCAGTTGTTCAGCCTTTTTTGGATCATCCCAAAAACCCGGAAGGTGCGTAATGGCTTCCTCTTCTTCTATCCTTGCTTTCTTCCCTTCAACGTCAAAGAAACCTCCTCAAGGCATCCAGCCTTCTTCTGAGGTCGTTCAACTGCTCTTTCTGAACCATTAGATACCTTTCTTCGACATTAATTCGTTAATGATCTCTGCAACGAGAGCAGGCTCATAACCTTTTGCAATAGCAGGTTTTGAAAGGCGATGTTTGAAAAGCACAACATTTGAGTGGTCGGTAGTTTCAATTTTATGTTCTACCATGTCAACAATGTTCTGTCTGTATTCTACTTCATCAATTTCGGAGATACCAGCACGAATGGCTTCTTCGCTGATCTGCCTTGCGCGCAGTTCTCCGATAATGCGGTCGCGACCCCATTGTTTGTTGCGGAATTTGCCTCCTGCATAAAGTTTGGCATAACGCTCCTCATTGATAAAACCTTCATCTGTCAGGGTTTCAATGATCTTTTCAGTATTGGCTGCAGGTATCCCGATTCCTGTAGCGTGAATACGTACTTCAACTACACAACGCTCCTGCATTGCACACCAGCGGCGCAATTTTGCAAGTTGTTTTTCAAATTCTCTCATGTCGTTTGAATTAAAATTAATTTATGCTTGCAAAAATATGAAAAAGAGATTAAATATTCCAAATTAAAAGTTGCAAATACCTGTTAATCGGGCAGTGGCAGAAATCAATTTTTTACATCAATCAAATAGATGTTGAATATGAGAACCGCATTGGCAGGTATCCCTGCGGGCGGATTTGAACCATATCCTAACTTGCTGGGAACAAATAACATACCCTTTCCTCCTTTACCAAAATACTGAAGCCCCTCCTGCCAGCCCTGAATAAATCCGTATAATGGATAAGTAAATACATTTGAATCAAAAACTTCTCCATCGGTATAAAATCCTGTGTATTGCACCCTGACTTCCGAATTAATATTGGGTTTAAGCGAGCTGCCAGCTTCCTCAATTAAATAGTAAAGTCCCGAAGCAGTTTTTGTGGCAGTCAGGTTATTATCGGCAAGGTACTGACGAATGATTTTATCGTCCTTCTCCGAGATATCATCTTCCTTATTGCAGGAAGAAATAACCAGGAATAAAATTGGCAATGCAAGAAAAATGGCAGGAAATTTTCGAAAGAATTTCATCATTAAGTAGTTATTAATTAAAAAATCAGAGTTCAAGCAATTCATTCACCAGCTCAGGTACACCATCTCCGGCTTTTTTCCTGATAATTGTAAGGTTTGAAATACCATCAAGCGGCAAACTGGCCGGATCAATCACATATCTTTTGCAACCAACCGGACTATAATGCATCAAACCAGCAGCCGGGTACACTTGCAGTGATGTGCCCACTACAATCAGAATATCAGCTTCAGATACCATGTAAGCAGCCTTGGCTATGAGTGGAACCGGCTCGCCAAACCACACAATATGCGGGCGAAGCTGTGAACCTTTTTCGCATTTATCGCCTGCAAAAATCTCTTTATACCCGATGTTGTAAATCAGATTTTCGTCGAGGGTACTTCTCACTTTTACAAGCTCACCGTGCAGGTGAAGTATTTTTGACGAACCAGCTCTTTCATGCAGATCATCAACATTTTGGGTAACCACCTGTACGTTATATTTCTCCTCAAGCCTGGCTAGAGCATAATGAGCGGCATTTGGCTGCACTGCGGCGAGCTGCATGCGGCGATGGTTATAAAACTCCAGTACCAGTTCGCGGTTTTTTACCCATGCATCCCAGGTAGCAACATCTTCAATATGATACTCTTCCCAAAGTCCATCAGAATCCCTGAAAGTCTTGATGCCACTTTCGGCACTGATGCCCGAACCGGAAAGTACAACTATGTTTTTCTTCATTTTTCAAAGAGTTTTATCTGCTTTCGGTTGTGATCCTGTGGTGCAAAAATAAGGAATTCATTTGTGCGTTTGTTTATCCTGCCAAAAGCAAAAAGTAAATTCGCCGGAAACAACAGAAAACTTTAAACCATAGAATTCAGAACTGTTCACAGATACAATATAATATTATGAAAGAAAACGAAAAACGGCGGGTTTCCCCGCCGCTGAAATTTAATTCTGAATCAACCCTTAATCTTCAAACAGATTCATATCGTCGAGCACCTTCATAACTCCTTTTACAGAGTTTGCTGACTCTTCGAGCATCTTCTTTTCTTCCTTGTTCAGGTTAAGTTCAATGATTTCTTCAATTCCCTTTGAGCCCAATTTTACAGGAACACCCATATACACATCATTGAGGCCATATTCACCGTTGAGCAATGCGCAAACCGGGAAAATACGTTTCTGGTCATCAACAATTGCTTCGACCATCTGCGCTGCGGCTGCTCCGGGGGCGTACCATGCCGATGTTCCCATAAGGTTTACCAACTCACCGCCACCCTTTTTGGTCCGGTCAACAATCTTATCTATTTCTTCCTTGTTCAGCAGGTCGGTAACCGGTATTCCGGCAATAGAAGTAAACCTGGGGAGTGGCACCATGGTGTCGCCATGTCCGCCCAAAAGCAGTGAATGAATGTCTTTGGGCGATACTTCAAGTGCCTCTGCGAGGAATGCTTTATAACGACCGGTATCCAGAATACCAGCCATACCAAATACCCTGCTTGAGTGCTTGCGGGCTGCTTTGTAAGCTGCGTAAGTCATTACGTCCAAAGGATTTGAAACCACAATGATGATGGCCTCAGGTGAATATTTTACCACCTTTTCAGTAACTTCTTTTACAATAGCTGCATTGGTTTTAATCAAATCGTCGCGGCTCATGCCCGGCTTGCGCGGAAGACCTGAAGTAATCACCACAATGGATGAACCTTTGGTCTTCAGGTAATCATTGGTTACACCTACAACCCTGGTGTTAAAATTGTTGATGGACGAGGTCTGCCAGATGTCGAGGGCTTTACCTTCGGCGACTCCTTCCTTAATATCAACAAGAACCACCTCGCGGGTAAGGTCTTTGTGTGCAATCACGTTTGCACAAGTGGCGCCTACATTTCCGGCACCAATTACAGTGATCTTCTTCATTTTTATTGAAATTGCATTGATTAATACTCTGTGTTAACTTCCGGACGAAAATTTCAAACCGAAACAAAGGTAGAAATTTAGATACTTACATGTGACAAAAATTGTTGTGCATTTAACAATTTTTGGTCAAAATTATGAACAGGAATTGTCATTTTGACATTGAGCGTCAATAACGGCAATGGTAACCATATTCACAATTTCTGCCACACTTGAACCCATCTGAAGCACATGCACCGATTTGTTCAAGCCCATCAAAATAGGGCCAATAGCCTCAGCCCCACCCATTTCCTGAACCAGTTTGTAGGCAATATTTCCGGCTGTAAGATACGGAAAAATCAGGGTATTTGCCGGGCCATCTGCCAATTTTGAAAACGGAAAATTTTCGCGGAGAAGTTGGTTATTTAAAGCAAAATTAGCCTGTAAATCTCCGTCAACAATAAGCTCGGGATGTTCGGTATGCAGTTTATAAACAGCATCTCTCACCATAATCGGAATATTGCCTTCAACCGATCCAAAGTTTGAATATGAAAGCATGGCTACCCGCGGTTCTACATTAAACTGTCTCACCATTTCGGCAGTCTGCAAGGTAATCTCAACCAACTTGTCCCGGTCCGGATTCATATTTACAGTAGTATCAGCAAAGAAGAACGGGCCTTTTTTCGTAAGCATGATGTACATACCCGAAACAATATTTGCTCCTTTCTTTTTGCCAATTATGCGCAGAGCCGGCCTGATGGTAGCAGGATAGCTGCTGGTGAGTCCTGAAATCATGGCATCGGCATACCCATTCTCAACCAGACTCGGCCCGAAATAATTCCTGTGTGTCATCATATCGAGTGCTGCGGCCATGGTAACCCCCCGGCGTTTGCGCTTTTCGTGAAACTGAGCTGCAAAAGCTTCTCTTCGTTCATTTTCCTCATCAGAACGGGGATCAATGATTTCAACATCAGTAAGTTCCAAATCATGATCAACTATCATTTGCCTGATTAGTTCTTTATTCCCCAGCAATATAGGTATGGCAATTCCCTCCTCAACAACAATTTCTGCTGCTTTCAGAATTTTATAATTCTCTGCTTCTGCAAACACCACCCGTTTCGGACTTTTTCTTGCCCGGGCTTTTATCTGTCTGATTAATGGATTGCTTAGTCCCAGCCGTTTATTCAACTCATCTTTGTATGCATCCCAGTCGGTAATGGGTTTGCGTGCCACACCTGTATCCATAGCTGCCTTTGCAACCGCAGTAGCCACATGTGTAATCAAACGAGGGTCGCTGGGTTTTGGAATTATATACTCCTTACCAAATTTTAGATTAGTTACCTGATAAGCAATGTTTACTTCTTCCGGAACAGGTTGGCGGGCCAGATCGGCCAGAGCGTGAGCAGCAGCTAGTTTCATGCTGTCATTTATGGAAGTTGCCCTCACATCCAGCGCACCTCTGAATATGTATGGAAATCCAAGAACATTATTCACCTGATTGGGAAAGTCGGAACGGCCGGTTCCCATAATGATATCGCTTCGGGTAGCCACTGCCAGATCGTACGATATTTCAGGTGTTGGGTTTGCCAGAGCAAAAACTATGGGGTTGCTGTTCATACTGAGCAACATTTCGGGAGTAACAGCTCCTGCAACGGAAAGACCCAGAAACATATCGGCTCCGGCCATTGCTTCGGCAAGTGTATTGATGTTGCGGTCGGTTACAAATTTCATTTTCCAGGGATTCAGGTCCTTTCTTGAGCGATTCAGTACTCCCTTCGAATCCACCATCACCAGATTTTCGGGTTTAACCCCAAGTTTAAGATACAAGGCCGAACACGAAATGGCAGAAGCTCCTGCTCCGTTCACCACAACTTTAATTTCGTCAATCTTTTTCCCGGTAATTTCAAGTGCATTGAGTAATCCGGCAGATGTAATCATGGCTGTACCATGCTGATCATCATGCATTACCGGAATATCAAGCAACTCCTTGAGCCTGTCTTCGATTTCAAAACATTCAGGGGCTTTAATGTCTTCGAGATTAATTCCTCCAAACGTAGGGGCAATGGCTTTTACTGCACATATCACCCCATCAATCGTTTTGTCATTGATTTCAATATCAAAGACATCAATATCGGCATAAATTTTAAACAGCAGTCCTTTGCCTTCCATTACAGGTTTTCCGGCTTCTGCGCCAATATCACCAAGTCCAAGCACTGCGGTACCATTTGAAATTACAGCTACCAGATTGCCCTTGGCTGTGTATTTGTATACATCTTCGGGGTTGTCGCGGATTTCAAGACAAGGTTCGGCGACTCCGGGGCTGTAGGCCAAAGAAAGGTCATACTGTGAACTGTGAGGCTTGGTGGGAATAACTTCAATTTTCCCGGGCCTTCCGTCGGCGTGATAAGCCAACGCATTTTTCTTACTCAAAGGAATTTTCATATATCAGGCTTTCAAGGTGTAACTCGAAAAGAATACCGCAGCCGGCAATTAAACAAATGTAGAAAAATGCTTTTGATTTAGACCATTGGATTGTAAAAAAAATAAATCCGAAATTGAAATTTTAATCACCTCATTTTTAGTGCGAAAGTATTTGATTTGGTTAAAAAAAGTCTCAATTCAACAAATATCCCTATTTTTGTCGGTTATCAGCCAAGACCTGACCGTATGTATGCATTTTTAGAAGGGAAAATATCGGGGATTACCCCTGCCTCTGTGGTTATCGACTGCAACGGGGTGGGTTACGATGTTTCCATTTCAGTGAACACTTATACCAAAATCAAAGACCTTGAAACCTGCAGATTACATACACACCTGTCGGTTAGAGAGGACGCTATGGTTCTGTTTGGATTTGCGGCAGAAGATGAGAGAGTTTTATTCAGGCATTTGATATCGGTTTCCGGGGTGGGAGCTGGCACAGCCAGATTAATACTTTCTTCACTCACTCCCGAAGAACTTACCGATGCAATAGTTTCGGGAAATGTGCCATTGCTTCAGCGGGTAAAAGGCATTGGCGGCAAAACTGCTCAAAGAATCATTGTTGACCTTAAAGATAAGTTGAGCCGTGACAGCGGAATGAGAGAAATTTTAGCTGGTCCGCACAATACAAAGAAGGAAGAGGCGTTAACTGCTTTAACTATGCTTGGGTTTAACAAAGTACTGGCAGGAAAAGTTGTTGATAAAATTTTAAAGGAAGAAGGCCTTTCGGTTTCGGTCGAACACCTGATTAAGAGTGCACTCAAAGTTCTATAAACACAAAAGCTGTTTAAAAATGGCAAACTTCATCTGTGGAAATTTATTAATGAAGTGCAGCCTGGCACAATAAACAGTATTTTTACACATACCAAACACTTAAGTTCCTTGGAGCGAATTGCAAAATACTTAATTAGAATCGTTGTTTTTCTGTCGGTAATTTCCATCACCTGGGCCATACCGGCGTCAAATGAAATATGGCAGAGTCCGCAAACTTCTCCGGTTCCTGCTGCACCACCCGACACCACCAAACCCGGCGGCAATCTCCCCTATCCGCTTCCGCAGCCCGACCCGGGTCAACCACTGCAGCCTTCCGACAAGAACAAAATGTTCCTCGGAACTCCTTCAAATATTACCGAAGATTTTATCTATAACCCGGCAACCAATTCCTTTGACTATGTGAGAAAAGCCGGTGAACTTCAACTTACTTCCCCTTCGAATCTGAACTTTGAAGAATATAAAGAGCTGGATCTGGATCGCTCTCTTAATAATTTCTGGCGCGAAAAAGCAGTAAGCAGCGGACAAACCGCTACCCGGTCGGGAATTATTCCACAAATTCATATTGGTGGCGAAGTATTCGACCGCATTTTTGGCGGAAATACCATTGACATCCGCCCACAGGGAAGCGCTGAAGTAACCTTTGGAATTCTTTCAAACCGCCGCGACGACCCTGCCCTAGACATCAGACAAAGAAAAACCACCAATTTCGATTTCCAGCAGCGCATCCAAATGAGCGTAATGGCCAAAATCGGAGATAAAATTGAATTCAACACCAATTATAATACCGAAGCAACCTTCGATTTTGAGAACAAACTCAAACTCAAGTATGAAGGTAAAGAAGATGAAATTATCAAACTCATTGAGGCCGGAGACGTTACATTCCCGCTGAACAGCACACTTATTACCGGAAGCCAGAGCCTTTTCGGATTAAAAACCCAGATGCAGTTTGGGAAAGCCACAGTTACCGGAGTTTTTTCGCAACAGAAAAGCGAAACTCAAACCATAACTGTACAAGGTGGTGCCCAAACCAGCAAATTCAGTGTAAGGGCGCTTGATTATGAAGAAAACCGGCACTTTTTTCTGGCTCAATACTTTGTTGATAACTATGATCAGGCTCTAAGTCAGCTGCCCATTATCAACTCCAATATCAACATTACAAAAATTGAGGTCTGGGTAACCAACATTGGGCCTGCCGTTACCGATAACCGAAATCTGGTTGCCCTTATGGATCTGGGAGAACGCAAACCCTACAACCCAACCATATCCCCAACCATTGGCGCCAGCGCTTTCCCCGATAATGGATCGAACAATATGATTTCGAGGTTCGACACTACCCGAATCAGAAATATAAATCTTGTAACTGAATATCTAACCGGAGCGCCATTCGGATATGTGTCAGGTACCGACTTCGAAAAAGTAGAAAATGCCAGGCGACTGAATGCCAACGAATATACTTTTAACTCAAAGCTCGGTTTTATTTCGCTTAACAGTACACTGAATCCCGATCAGGTGCTTGCTGTTGCATTCCAGTATACTGTGATAGGGCAGGACAGCATTTTTCAGGTTGGGGAGTTTTCTGACCAGGGAATTACGCCTCCCAACACCCTGATGGTAAAACTGCTGAAGAGCACTGCCCTTAACACCAGGATTCCCATGTGGAATCTGATGATGAAGAACGTTTACAACATCGGGGCTTTTCAGCTGAACCGCGAAGATTTTATCCTGAATATCCTTTATTCGGGCAACGAAAATACAGTACCTACCGGATACTTTACCGAAGGCCGCGAAGGCGTAAAAGGGGTTCCGCTTATCAGGTTGTTTAATTTCGACAATCTCGATCCTCAGCTCAACCCGCCGCACGACGGATTGTTTGACTTTATTGATAATGCCGCACGGCAGGGAGGTACTATTCAGTCATCGAACGGCAGGGTATTTTTTACTGTACGCGAACCCTTTGGTTCATACCTGCGCAACAAACTTGAGGATAAAGAACTGGCCGACAAGTATTGTTATGATTCGCTTTACACACTTACCAAAAGCGGGGCACAGCAGTACCCTGACAAAAACCGTTTTTTAATTGACGGGCAATACAAATCTACTGCGGGATCAGAAATTTCGTTGAATGCGCTGAACGTTCCTCAGGGATCGGTTCGTGTAACAGCAGGAGGAATTCCGCTAACCGAGAATGTTGACTACACCGTTGACTACACGCTTGGCCGTGTAAAAATCATTAACGAAGGTATACTCAATTCAGGAACTCCGGTTAACATTTCACTCGAAAACAATGCCACCTTTAATCTGCAAACCCAAACCATGATGGGCTTGCACGTTGACTACCGGGTGAACAAAGACCTGATGATTGGTGCTACTGTTATCAACCTTCATGAAAGGCCGCTTACACAAAAAACCAATTTTGGGCAGGAGCCGATTTCCAACACCATGTGGGGAATGGACTTCAACTACCAAACCGAGTCAATGATGCTTACCCGCTTGATTGACAAACTTCCATTTTACAGTACCAAAACACCATCACGAATTCAGTTTAACGGAGAATTTGCACACTTTATTCCAGGTCATTCAAAAGCGGTTGGAAAGACCGGCACATCTTATATTGATGACTTCGAAGGTGCCAAGTCCTCGATTGACCTTAAAAATACCGGCACCTGGTTTCTGGCCAGCACACCGCAGGGCCAGATCAGCCGCGATATGTTCCCTGAAGCAGCGCCTGGCACAGGACTTTCCTATGGATTCAACAGGGCCAAACTGGCCTGGTACACCATTGACCCCCTGTTTTATGACCGCAACAGCAACCTGAGGCCGAAAAATGTATCTAAAGACGAATTATCGCGCAACTCAGTGAGGCTGGTGAGAGAAAGCGAAGTATTCCCCAATGCTGACCCGCCCAACGGGCAGCCAATGAATCTTCCGGTTTTAAATCTGGCATTCTTCCCCGAAGAGCGTGGCCCCTATAACTTTGATGTTTTGCCCGGCGGATTATCTCAGGGTATCAGTGAAGACGGAAAACTCCTATCACCCCGGACACGCTGGGGCGGAATCATGCGTAAAATTGAATCAACCGATTTTGAAGCAGCCAATGTGGAATACATCGAATTCTGGCTGATGGACCCCTTCTCTGAAGTTGAGAATCACCGCGGAGGAGACCTGTACTTTAATCTGGGCGATGTATCGGAAGACGTGTTGCGTGACGGCAGAAAAGGATATGAGAATGGGCTGCCTACTTCAGCAGAAGTGAAAAATGTAGATACCACCATCTGGGGCCGGGTTCCAACACTTCAGGCGCTGGTATTTGCTTTCGACAACGATATTGCTGCCCGCCCGTTCCAGGATGTGGGATATGACGGACTCAGCGATGCCGATGAACGCACATTCTTTGATGACAATTACCTGCAAGCCATTGCCAATCAGTATGGCACTGCTTCTGAGGCATATCTGCAGGCTTTTGAAGATCCTTCATCTGATAATTATCATTTTTTCAGAGGAAGTGACTACGATGAAGATCCTAAGTATGGCAGCGTAGTTGAACGCTACAAAAAATTCAACGGAGTAGAAGGCAACTCACCTGCTACAGAACAATCGAGCGAAGAGTTCCAGACTCAAGCCACCACTCTGCCCAACGTTGAAGACATTAACCGCGACAATACTCTGAATGAGCAGGAGAGATATTTCCAGTACAAGATCAATCTGGCTCCTGAAAAAATGAACATCGGCGAAAACTACATTACCGACATATATACTGCCAACGATATTCCTCTCGAAAACGGAAAAAGAGGCAGTGTAAAATGGTATCAGTTCAAAATTCCGGTTCAGAGCCCTGATGTAGTTGTTGGTAACATTCAGGATTTTAAAAGCATTCGCTTTATGAGGATGTTCCTGAAAGATTTTGAAGAAGAGATAATTCTCAGATTTGCCACCCTTGAGCTGGTGCGCGGTGAATGGAGAAAATATTACAGCAATCTGCTTGAGCCGGGCGAGTATATTCCCGATCCCAATCAGAACCAAACCTCTTTTGATATTTCAACTGTAAGTATTGAAGAAAACGGAAGCCGTTCACCGGTGCCTTATGTACTTCCTCCTGATATTGAGCGCGAAATCAATGTTGGTACTACCAACTACCAGCGTTTGAATGAGCAGGCTATGGTACTCAAGGTTTGCAACCTGCTCGATGGTGATGCCCGCGGAACTTACAAAACCACCGACTTCGACTTCAGACAGTACAAAAGGCTGAAGATGTACATTCACGCCGAAAAGTCACTGGAACTGCAGGAGCTCGATAAGGGAGATGTTACAGTATTTATCAGAATTGGTTCTGACTTCACCCAGAACTACTATGAATATGAAGTTCCTGTGGAATTTACACCCTGGTTTACATCGGCAGCCAACGACCGGTTGATATGGCCGGATGCCAACCGAATGGATATTGAGCTCAGCAAGCTGGTAAATGCCAAACAGCAACGCAACGATGAAATGGGATCTCCAGGGTCAATGATTACCGTACTTACACCCTATGAAGTTTTTGATGGAGAAAACAAGATTACTGTGGTGGGTATGCCCAGCCTGAGCGATATAAAAGCGTTTATGATTGGGGTGAGAAATCCTAAAAAACGGTTTATTCAGGACAATGATGACGGTGATCCCAAATGCGCCGAAATCTGGGTAAATGAACTCAGGCTTACCGATTTTGACGAATCACACGGTTTTGCAGCAACTGCCCGCCTGGCGGCCAACCTGGCTGACCTTGGTAATGTAGTGGTTTCAGGAAGCTACTCCACTCCAGGCTTTGGGAGTATTGAAAAGAAAGTGGGAGAAAGGTCGCAGGAAACCACCACTCAGTTTGATGTTGCTACGAACATTCAGCTTGGAAAATTCTTCCCCGAAAAATCCGGAATCAAAATTCCCATGCACATTGACTATTCTGAAATGCGCATGACACCCAAGTACGACCCTCTTGATCCTGATGTTCATTATAAGGAAGTTATCAGCGACCTGACGAAAACCGAAAGAGACTCTGTGCGAAACAAGGTACAGGATTTCACCCGCCGAACCAACATTAATTTTGTAAATGTTCGTAAAGACCGGGTAGGCACCGGAGGTAAAAACAGAATTTACAGCATTGAAAACTTTGATTTTACCTACGCATATTCCGAGATATACCATAAAAATGTGGATCTGGAATACGACAGCCGCAAACAATACCGCGGAGGGATCGGATACAACTTTATATATAATCCCAAGCCCGTTAAACCGCTGCAGAATGTTAAGTTCCTGCAAAGCAAATCGCTGGCCATTGTAAAAGACTTCAATTTCTATTACATGCCCAAGATGTTCTCTTTCAGAACTGATATGAACCGGCAATACAACGAGCGTTTGCTGCGCAACAAAAGCGATGCTCTTATAATTCTGGAACCTACATATACAAAAAGCTGGGACTGGAATCGTTTGTTTGATCTCAAATACGACATAGCTCAATCGCTCAAATTAGAATACAATGCAAATGCAAATGCCTATGTAAAGGAGCCTCCCGGACGTATCAGCCGCAGCGATGATGATTATCAGGCTGTAAGAGACTCTATTTGGGACGAAATTATGAACTTCGGAAGCATGAACAGGTTTACCCAAAACATGAACCTGAATTACATTGTACCTATCAATAAAATTCCACTCTTTAACTGGGTTAACCTTAACACCCGTTATTCAAGCACCTTCAGGTGGGAAGCATCTCCCAGATCTATTCAGGAGCGAATGGGTAATACCATCGAGAACAGCAACACCATCAACATCAATGGTAATGCCAGGTTAACCAATTTATACAATAAGTGGGGATTCCTCAGGAAACTAACCCAGCCCGCCCGCGGACAAACACCACCAAGGCCCGGTCCTGGTGGACGAATGGCTCCTGAACAAAAAGAACAACCCCCGGCACCTGAAGAAGCCGACTCTGCAAACCTTGCCAAAAAGTCACCACAAATTGCCAAAATACTAGGCATCGGAGTGGTAAAACTGATTATTGGTTTTAAAGATGTACAGATTAACTATACCGAGTCTAATGGCACATTGCTGCCAGGATTTCTGCCTCAGCCAGATATCCTTGGGAACAACCTCAGTGCAATGGCACCTGGTATGGGATTTGCTTTTGGAAGTCAAAGAGACCTGAGATACGAAGCTGCAGAGAAAGGATGGCTCACAGCCGACTCGCTGCTCAATACTGCGTATGTAACCCGGCTTACCAAAAATCTTACTGCCAGGGCAACCTATGAGCCTTTCCCTGAGTTCAGGATTGAATTTACTGCCGATAAAACCGAATCATTCGGGCATCAGGAGTACTTCAAGGCAGATAAAGATGGTAATTTCGGTATTTCATCTCCTCAGGACAGAGGGTCTTACAGTATTTCGTTCTTCACCCTTAAAACAGCTTTCAAAAAAGATGATGATGAAAACATCTCCCCGGTTTTTGAAGATTTTAAGGAATACCGTTCGGTTATTGCGGCAAGGCTCGGAGCGCTCAACCCCAATTCTGTTGGAGTAGACAGCCTTGGTTATGCTCAGGGATATGGACCTGCCTCACAGGATGTGCTTATTCCTGCTTTTATTGCAGCCTATTCGGGCAAAGACCCGATTAAGGTAAGCCTTTCACCTTTCCCAAAAATCCCGATGCCCAACTGGCGATTCTCCTATTCAGGACTTTCGAAAATTGAATTCTTTAAAAAATACCTGAAACAACTTACTATTTCTCATTCTTACAGGTCAACCTATTCGGTTGGAAATTACATCTCAAATGTTGATTTTCTGCAAAATATGGGGTTTCCTGCAGGGTTTGATGCAGCCGGCAACTTTATCACACAAAACCGGATTGAAATCATTACCATTACCGAGCAGTTCAGCCCGCTCATCAACTTTGATATGACCTGGAACAACAGCCTGCTCTCAAGAATAGAGATAAAAAAATCAAGAAGCCTTTCGCTTAGTTTTGTTAACAATCAGGTAACAGAGGTAACCGGAAACGAGTTGGTAATTGGTGTCGGATACCGGTTTAAAGATGTAAAACTAAATCTTTCAAGCGGAGGAAGACGTCAGCAACTGAAGAGTGACCTGAATGTTAAACTTGACCTTTCGGTGCGCGACAACAAGTCAATCTTGCGCAGGCTCGATGAGGAAATAAATCAGATTTCAACAGGAAACAGAATAGTTTCGATCAACTCCTCTGCCGATTACATGATTAATCAAAGGTTTAATCTGAGGTTGTTCTTCGATAAAACCATTACCAATCCCTTCATTTCGTCACAATTCCCGAACTCAACTACCAATGCAGGAGTTAGCCTGAGGTTTACACTGGCTCAGTAAGGGTACCAGTTCATGATAAATAAACAGCTGTCTTATTTCCGGACAGCTGTTTTTATTTCTGTCCATAAATCGGCAAAAGCCTTTGCTGCATCAGAGGATGGTTTGAACTCCACTACCGGTTTCCTGAACTGCCCCATACGTTCCACATCGCTGAGATAAGGAATTGTTGTATGGCAAAAGTTTCTGCCGGAGCCTTCCCATTCATCCAGAATACTTCTCTGAAGGCTTTTTCTTCTGTCAACCATCGAAAAGAATCCAAGAACTCTGGTTTTTTTTCCGGCCTTATGATTTTTAAGAAAATCTGCAAGATCTTCATGCGTTTTAACTGATAAAGTAGTGGGAACAACAGGCAAGAGCAGCAAATCAGAAGCCGAAAAAATACTTTCACTTAGAAAGGAAATTCCCGGGGGGCAATCCAGAAAGACCCACTTATAGTTATCCTTAACCTGATCTATCATTTCAGCAATTCGGTCCCCGGGTCGTTTCATTTTTATCAGTTGCTCCTCGGTTTTGCGAAACGATATGGAAGCCGGAAGAATATCGAGATGTACAAGAGATGTGCTTTTAATATTTTCCTGAAGCGGTGATTTGCCCTTGAGCAGGGCTTTAACCGTGGTTTTAATTTTGGGCTTAACCTTAAGATAAAATGTTGAGGAAGCCTGAGGGTCGAGGTCAATAAGCAGCGTTTTCTCACCATCAAGCGCAGCCAGAGCTGCCAGGTTAACGGCTGCGGCTGTTTTTCCCACACCGCCTTTTATACTGAAAACCGAAATTGTGTACATCAGGAAACTACATTTTAATTATGAATGAATACCCGTATCACTTTCCGGTAAAAATAATGAAATATTACTGAAAAACAAACCATTATCTATATCCTTTGACTGCCTTACTATGCTCTCCTTAATCAAACTTATTGTGTATTTAATTGTTTTTAAGCAACTTAACAATACAATTATTTCTTTAATATTTGGTATGATAATATTATGCTTTTACTAATTTTGAGGCCTGAACACAACATTAAAACCTTATATCATGAACATTCCCAGTAACCTTAAGTACACAAAAGAACACGAGTGGATAAAAGTTGAAGGCGATGTTGCACTTATAGGTGTAACAGAGTATGCACAATCTGAATTGGGCGACATCGTGTTTATTGAAGTTGAGACAGTTGGCGAAACTCTGTCGGCTGGTGATACTTTTGGAACCATTGAAGCTGTTAAAACAGTGAGCGACCTTTATCTCCCGGTTTCAGGAGAAATTCTTGAGTTCAACGAAAGCCTCAACAGTTCACCCGAGTTGGTTAACTCAGATGCTTTTGGCGAAGGATGGATCATTAAAATCAAACTGAGCAATCCTGCTGAACTTGATTCGTTGCTGAGCGCTGATGCTTATGCAGAATTAATCGGCATCTGATCAAAGCTCAACCTTGTAAACAATACATGCCGGGATTCGTAAGAAACCTTTGGCCTGCTTTGCTTTGGCTCACCGGGTTATTGGTTATCACACTAATCCCGGGTAATTTTGTGCCAAAAACAAAAGGTTTCTGGAGTCATTTGTCGGCCGACAAAATTATTCACCTGGTTTTATTTGCCGGCCAGAGTTTTTTGCTGTTGAAAGGATTAGCAAAACAATATCCTGAAAAGTCAGGACGTTATAAACTTAAAGTTGTTTTGCTGCTGTCAGTTATGCTGGCAGCCTTAACCGAAGTGTTGCAATGGCTTCTGCCCATCAAAAGAGATGGTAATTTTTTTGATGGTTTGGCAAATATTGTTGGTATAACTATCGGATTAACAGCATATTTGCTTGTTGTCAGGAAAAAATATCAAAAGTTGAAAACCAAGCAAAAAATTGATTAATTTAGCGCACTGCCAAACGGGTAGTTTCCCGAGAAAAAAAAGTAAGTAAACCATATGGAAGCAAAGAAAACCCCAAAAGCCGATCTTGAGAAAAAGCGTGGTCTTTTTGTACAGATTGGTCTCATCGTTGCCCTGGCGGCAATGCTGGTTGCCTTTGAATGGAAGACGTATGATGCCAGGCAATTGGATCTGGGCGGACGTCAGGCTGAGGCAATTGAGGAGGAGATGATTGAAATTACTCAACAAAACAAGCCTCCCCCACCACCTGCACCTCCTCCAACCACAACTCTGATCAATATTGTTCAGGACAATGTTGAGATTGAGGACGATTTTATGATTGATGCTGAAGCCAATCAGCTGACTGAGATTCCAACTTACGTTCCTCCGGCAGTAACTGAAGAAGAAGAAGTTGCCGAAGCTGAAATTTTTACCGTAGTTGAAGATCAGCCAACATTTCCGGGAGGTGATGAAGCACGAATCCGCTTCCTTACCAACAACATTAAATATCCGCAAATGGCCCGCGAAAGTTCAATCCAGGGTACTGTATATGTAACCTTTGTTGTTGAGCGCGACGGATCAGTAACTGACGTAAGGGTACTTCGTGGTATCGGCGGCGGTTGCGACGAGGAAGCCATCAGGGTTATCAAAGCCATGCCAAAATGGGTTCCCGGAAAACAAAGGGGCAAACCTGTACGTGTTCAGTTCAACATGCCCATCAAATTCACTCTCGCCGGATAAGATTTTGTCTGCATAATTTTTATTGCCCGCCTTTCGGCGGGCTTTTTTTTGCATAAATTTCTCTCAAATTTAACTGAAAGCTGAGATCAGGCAAAACAGATATAGGAAAAACAGGTTTTTCAGTTTCTCATTCCCCGGTTTTCTTATTTATAAACCGCTTACTTCAGGTAGTCATTTTGAGTGAATTCATGTCCTGTACAGAAAACTATAATTCCTGAATGAAAAAAGAATCACAGGAATTATAGTTTCTGCATTAGTTAAAGCCTGCTTAAAAATAATCAAAAGTCATATTGGCCGTAACTTACAAAGTTAAATAAGAACAAAATTGCATAATATTGATGAGGTTTCCTCATTTTTCCATACCCCATTCGATGAACTGAAGATGCGAAATCCCGCAGGGATTACCCATCAATACTCCTCAGTGCAATTGGGGGTTATATGATACGATCTGAAAAGCAGAACCCCGAAGTGGGTTCCCCCATGATAAAGGGCAACCCTTACAGGGTTGTTTTGCTTGCCGATCCATTAACCCCCGGTTGGGCAAGCCACACCGGGGGGTATTAAAGGGAAACTCCTAACGGAGTTTTAAGCAGACACTAAGTGTGGCACATTACTTGCGTCAATAACAACAGATAAAATGCACAACTATGAGAACTAAATCAGCATTCATCCTTTTGTTACTTTTTTCGATGGCATTGGTTTCAAATGCCCAGAATTATACAACATCAGCCGGTGCCAGGCTCGGCTACTTTAACGGCGTTTCTGTCAAACATTTTGTTTCAGGATCAAATGCTTTAGAGGGCATTGCATCCTTCCGCTGGGGCGGATTTGTGGTAACAGGGCTGTATGAATGGCAAAAACCCATCAAAGGAGCCAGAAATCTGGACTATTTTCTGGGGCTTGGCGGACATATAGGAGTCTGGCATTCGGACAGGTATTACTGGTACGACAGCAAACGGGACGGAAACTTTGCCATTTTGGGGATTGATTTTATTGCCGGGCTGGAATACACCTTTACCGAAGTACCATTTAATGTGGGAATTGACTGGAAACCTGCATTTAACCTTGTAGGCGACCACCATTGGTGGGGTGACGGCATGGCACTTTCCATCAGATATACCTTCTGATTTAAAAAAAAGCAGCAGCCCGGGCGGACTGCTGCTTTTTTTTGCAAGAATTCCTATTGTTATCTGTGGTGTTCCATAAACCACCTGTAAAGCTCAGGATTGTTGTAGGTTTCTGTCCAGCTGTCGTGGCCGGCATCAGGATAAACAGTAAATTTTACCGGGTTTCCTGCTTCCTGAAGGCGTTTAACCATATTTTCGGCACCCTGTATGGGCACGATATTGTCCTGAGCGCCATGGAAAACCCAAATGGGCATATCTTTTAGTTCAGCTGCTCTTTCCGGATAATTGCGGTCAATCCTGCCACAAATGGGTGCAATGGCTGCAAAATAACCGGGATAGGCCATCGCCAGATCCCAGGTAGCCCAGCCTCCCATACTCAAACCAGTAAGATAAACGCGGCTTTCATCAACCCTGTATCGGGATGCAATATGTTTTATAAGAGAATAAATGGTTTCTGTGTCCCAGTCTCTTTTGTCAGGGCACTGCGGCGACAATACGATGAAAGGGAATTTTTCGCCATTGGCTATCAGCTTTGGAGGCCCGTGCACCTTCACTTTTTCCAGATCATTGCCCCTTTCGCCAGAACCGTGCAGAAAAACCAGCAGCGGCCATTTGGCTTCAGGATTGGCTTCAAATCCATCGGGTAGATAAAGAAGATAATCTGCAGAAACATTGCGGATTATGTTTCCGCGGAAAGAGCCCTCGTGCTGCACCTGCTGTGCATTCAGCCCTGCTGACCATGCTACCATGAGCAATAGAATGATTAATTTATTCATCATTAAGAGGTTAGTAAATTCTAATCAAAGAAATTCCACGATACACCAAACCTCAAACCCCGGTCGGGCATTGGATAGGAAGGCACCATGATGTAATTGTAACCCGAGAGTCCGCTGTTGAGGTGTTTCATTACCAGGAACATACGCGCTCTTTTTACCCTGAGGTTAATAAAACCATCAACATAAGGGTAATTGCCTGTTTCGACCTGATTCTGAATGTAATACGATCTCAAAGCTGGCATATAGGCATCGGCATAAAATGAGGAATTATACATCAGCGATAAGCCGGCCTGAAGATAAAGAGCCCTTTTAAACAGAGCAAGGCTGTAGTATCCTGAAATTCTTCCGGCTATCTCAGGCAAACGAAGAAATGAGTCATCGCTTAGTTTTTGCCAGGTTGCAAATGCCTGCAAATCAAAGTTTCCGAAATGCAGATTGGTTTCGGCATAAGCCTGAGAAACTGCAAAAGATTTTCCGGCACGCGCTGGCTGAATATTCTCATCAAAATAAACATATCCGTCAAGATTGTAAAGATTAAAACCGGCTTTAAAGTTCTTGCGCGAATACATTACTTTTCCGCTAAAGATGGTTTGCTGCCCCAGACTGTTCTCCCAGGAGAAGTGATTTGAGTGATGATACTGAAATATGTAATCGGGTTGAAGTGCATTTAATGCCACAGATGCGTAAAGATTTCCCCAGGTTGAGGAATTGTCGAAGCCGGGCAGGGTGAGCATGGCTGCAATTCCTTTGTCTCCATTAAAAGGCGCCCCGTTGGTAAGCCAGATTTTGCCCTCGGCCCGGGCAACCCCGAATGCATTCATTGATAGATAGGCAAAAGGCGTAATTCTGGTAAAAGATTTTTTGATACTGTCGTTTCTTTCAGCATCAAATCCATTCTTATACAAACTTATGGCATGTTCAATTCCAGCCCTGAGTAAAATTGCCTTTTCGGTGCCCCGGGTTTTGCCAACCCCTCCTTCAAATACGAGTTCATTCAGGAACTCATGATAATAAATTGAATCGAAAGTCTTTACCGAATCAACAAAAATAGCAGGATAATAACCTGATTTGGGGTTGGCATCGGAGTAGAGAAAAGCATTGCGGGTGTAGGTAAAGGTATGGCGGAAGAAGTTGCTGCGTTCGGGATTAAAAAATATTTTGGGCAGTTTCTCTTCTTTTTGTGATGGCGGGCCTTGCTGTGTTCTTTGAATTTCAGGCGGGGGCATAAGCGAATCTGAGACCACTTGAAGGGTATCGGAGATTTTTTTTGCGGGGTTACGTCCGAAATAATAATACTGTCTTACAAAAACTCCTGATTCTTTAATCAGATTATCGGCATTGCTTAAACGAATTGCTACTCTTTGCCGGTCTTCCTCAAGATTTTGTGTAAAAACCGAATCGTAAACAATGCCCCCGTTTTCGCGCCATTTGTAGCGATTGTTCCGGTAACTGGCCAGTACCGCATATCTTTCATTGTCCGAAATAAACTGACCTTGCAGGGCCACACTCGAATTGTCTGATTTCTGACGTGTGTAAAGCCCTATGGAATTGATAATCCGCAAATCAACCCCGAAACTGAGTCCGCGGGCAATATTCTGACTATGAGTAACACTAAAGAGTTGTTCCTTGCCACTTCCGAAAGAATAGGCAACATTTGAATAAGGAGTAAAGCTGCGGTAATACCTCAGGTTATCGTTGCGAATGAGGTAAAGATTGAACACTGAAGGGGCAAAACGAAAACCGGCTTCTGCGGCAGGCTCAAAAAACAGGCTTTTGTAAGCCAGCCCGATGTTACCGTTGACAGCAGACAGTGTATTGAATGCCGCTACCGGATCATAATACTGAAAGCCAGTAAGTAAGGTATCGCTTAATTTTGTCAGTTTACTTCCATTCCACCTGATGTCCGCATTAAAATAATAAACAGAAGCTGTATCCGGAGAAAGTTTAAAATCGTTCCCCTGCGTGGGTTCTTGTGCCAGTAATGCTGACAAACAAGCAGTTAAAGAGAGCAATAGTAGCGCAAAACGACGCATGAACAGAGATTAGTTTCTTTGCAAAGATAAGGTTTACCAGATTAGTTAGCATCAACCCCGGCCAAAAACTGGTTTTGGATACCACTGATCAGTACTTCTGCTCTGTTTCTAATTAAATAAACAAATCCAGTGTCTTTGAAACGGACCTGTGTAAAACCAGAAATTTACCAGCAAGAAGTATCAACCTGCATTCCTGATTTCTAACAAAAATACAGGAAAGCACAGCTCTAAAAGTAACTCAAACCGGAAGGTTATATTGTACTTTGCCTGAGCAGCAATGTATTTAAACCAGGAAATTTTTATTGTTTAATCACCTGAGCAGAAAAGACTCCCTGCTTTGTAAAAAGAGTGATTACATAGGTTCCATTGATAAGTTCACTCAGGTCAATCTTTTCAGAAAGGTTCCTGCCAATCCTCATCACCTCTTTTCCCGCCGGATTGGACACCACCAGGCTGTCAGAAGGATGACTTTTGTATCCGGAAAGAATAACAATTCCCTGAGTTGGGTTCGGATGCAGATTGAGTTGCAGGATTTCATTACCGGAATTTATTCCTGAAGGCTGAGAATAGAACAGCCATTCAAAAGCTTCTTTGAAATTATTGCGCCAAAGGGCTTCGTTATGCTGACCGCCCTGAACAATCTTATGAGTAAGGTTTGTCGCCTGGTGACCGCCTGACTTTAAAGAATCTTCCATTCTTATCATATTTTCTACCACTCCTTCACCTTCAAGGGTTCCGGCCAGTTGAAAAATACGCAGCGGAAAAAGCGCCGGATGTGCTGAAGTAAAACTCCAGACCTGATCTGAAAACCAGTATGAAGGGGAAAATACTCCTGCTTTGGAAAAAATCTGCTGATGCTTTACAGCCGCATAATGTGAGATTAACCCTCCCAGGGAACTTCCCATGATTCCGGTATTTTCCCGGTTGCTTAATGTGCGGTAATTCTGGTCAATATAGGGTTTAAGCGTTTCTACAATAAAATTGATGTATGCATCTCCTTCGCCACCTCCGTACTGAGGATTTGGCCAGGGTGTGTATTCGGCAATTCGATGAACTCCTCCATTTTCAATACCAACAACAATGGGAACATCTTTACCCTGGGCAGCCAGCAAATCAAGAGTTTCATCCACTTGCCATTCGCCGGAAAAAGAGGTAAGATCGTCAAAAAGATTCTGCCCGTCGTGCATATAAAGCACGGGATAGGATTTTGAGGATGACTGATAATCAGGGGGAAGATAGATCCATATTCTGCGGGTACGATTGAGTTGTGGCATAAAAAAGCTGGCATCCATCACCGAAACATTGGCCGATGCTGTTGATCCGCCGCCGCTGCCGCCATCAGCCCAGCGATGAATGGTAACCTCCTGAGTCTGTCCGTTTCCAAAAATAAAAACCCGGTTGGATATCTCTTCTCCATTTGGCCCTTTTTCAACAGTCGCCCAGCTTCCGCGGGTGAATTTGAAATTAATGCGTGTTCCCTCAGTGCTTTGCGGAAGAGTAATTGACCAGTTGCCATTGTTATTGACTGTAAGTTTATAATTCTCATCTCCGGGATTCCAACCGTTGAAATCGCCGGCAATAAAAATATTGTCCTGAGGCGGTGTGTTTGCAGGCAATGATGTGATTACAAATGTAACCTGTGCAGGCAGAAGCAGACTCCACAAGGCTAATACAAACATTAACAGATATTTGGTCATAAAAACAGGCATTGAAATTAAAACTCAAAAGTACTTAAAAAAAGGAAGTGTAATCAATAATTCTACTCTCATGGTTGATGTTCCGGGGCATTAAGGAATCAACATTTCCCATTGAAAAGTCTGAAAAAACATTTAGAAGCCGGAAAGAGTTGTAATTTTGCCGCTCAAATAAAAATTAAAATCAATGGAAAAACAACAGAACGAAGTGCGCGGAGCACTCTCTTTCAGGCGCTGGAACCGCAGTCCGTATGCGGTATTCAACAGTCTGGGACAGAGCATCCGCATAGGCGTACTCAGTCTGACGTGTTCCATTCTGGTGCTGCCCGGCCATAGTCAGGAGCAGCCCGACAGTCTTCGTACCACTGCCTCTGAACGCGAAATTGAACTGGAAGAAGTGATTGTAAGTGCACAGCACGCTCCGGTGGTTCAATCGCAATTGATGAGGGTGGTGCAGGTAATCTCCCGCGCTGAAATTGAGCAGGCGCCGGCCACTGATCTGGCAAGTCTGCTTGAAAACCTGCGCGGAGTTGACATCAGACAGCGCGGGCCCTTCGGAATGCAAGCCGACATCAGCATAAGAGGAGGAACCTTCGATCAGGCAATTATCCTGCTTAACGGCATTAACCTTACCGATCCACAAACGGGGCATCACAACCTTAACCTCCCGGTTGACCTCAGCGCAATTGAGCGAATCGAAGTGCTGCAAGGGCCGGGGGCGAGAATCTTCGGCCCCAACGCCTTCAACGGTGCCATCAACATCATCACCACTTCTGCATCGAAGCAGGAAATCGAATTTTCGGCTGAAGGCGGGGCATATGGACTGGCGAAGGCTACAGGTACCGGCAGTTTCAGAATAAGGAATACCCACCACTTGATTGGGCTGGCAGGTTTTCGCAGTGACGGGTATACTGAAAACACAGATTTTGAAGGTATAAGCGCCTATTACCGAACCCTGCTTCCGGTGCAGGAGCAAAAATTAGACCTGCAGGCCGGTTATTCGCAAAAAGCATTCGGGGCAAACAGTTTCTATACACCCCGATACCCTGAACAATTCGAGGAAACCCGAACAATTTTTGCTTCAGCTTCCTTAAATGGTATTGCGAAAACCAGAATTAAACCAACTTTCTATTGGCGCAGGCATCACGACAGGTTTGAACTTTTCAGAAACGAAGCGCCGGAATGGTACATTACACACAACTATCATATGACTGATGTTGCCGGCGCCAGATTAAGCTGGATGAAGGCCGGCCCAAAGTTTAAAACTGCGCTGGCTGCCGATTACCGGTTTGAGCATATTTTCAGTAACGTGCTGGGTACAACATTGGCTGTACCTGTAAAAGTCCCGGGAGAAAGTAATGCCGGGTTTACAAAATCATTTCAAAGACAAGGACTTAGCCTGATGGCCGAACAAACCATGATACTCAGCGAGTTTTCAGTTTCGGGTGGTTTGCTGGCCTGGGTGAACCCTGAACTGCCTGACGGAATAAGCTTTTACCCTGGCATTGATGCAAGTTTGAAGATTTCGGAATCCTCACTTATGTTTGCATCAGCCAACCAAACGCTCAGGCTACCCACTTTTACCGACCTTTTTTATCAGGGGCCGTCAAATATTGGGAATCCTGAACTCAAGCCTGAAAAAGCTTTTACCTATGAACTTGGATTTAAAACCCAACTGCCTGAATTTTACTTCAGTGCATCTGCATTTTACAGAAAAGGTGAAAATCTGATTGACTGGGTTAAAGAAAATGACGATGAAAAATGGCAAAGTAAAAATCTTACTTTGGTCAACATCAAAGGCCTGGAGGTTAGTTTGGATTATAAAAATAAATCGGCTGGCAAAAAATCGTTTCTCACAAGTGCTGGCATACATTATACCTGGTTTGATGCCAGCAAAAAAAGTGAGGGATTTGCCTCCATGTATGCGCTCGACCAGATGAAACACAAGATTGACCTGACCTTGAATCACCGCATTACTTCTGAAAGCGGAATCAGCTGGAGATTGAGCTGGCAGGACAGAGCAGGAGGATATCAGCCCTATGACGGAGTAGTTTTTCTGCCAGAAACCCCCTTCAAACCAGTGGTGATTGCCGATGCAAAAGCCTGGTACAATTTCCGGAAATTACAGATGTACATAAATTTCACAAATCTAACCAATGCCAGGGTAATGGATCACTCCAATGTTCCTCAGCCGGGCCTGTGGGTTTATGGTGGAATAAAGATGAAGCTAAATATTTGATTATCAGTCAGCTTTAAAGCCCGGAGGACAGCAATATTCTCCGGGCTTTTTCTTCATAATCGTTCACTCATCAACAAGGAAAGAGCTTTGAGAAATTACTGCAAAAGGACTGTGTTGTTACAAGCATCAATTGACTTTTATCAATAAAGACCTGCCACTCATATGCAATTCAAATAATTCATAAAGAACACTCCGGTTCAGGCAACACAATAAGCGGGAAAGAGTACAAGTTAACACTTTGACATTCCAAACAAGTATTATTCAAATGCGTATCTTTGACCTCGCAAACCACAAACCCACCGCCATGAAAACCATCAGATGGATATTCCCGTTGCTGCTGATTCCGGTAATGATCAGTTGCGCACCCAAATCAGAAAAACAAAACGAAAATTCGATGGAGTCAAATAAAAAAGCAGTTGTTTATCAGGTATTTACAAGACTATTTGGAAATACAAACACCACCAACAAACCCTGGGGCACCCTGGAAGAAAACGGGGTAGGCAAGTTCAACGATTTCACCGACAAGGCATTGGAAGAAATCAAGGCACTGGGTGTTACGCACATATGGTACACCGGAGTTCCGCATCACGCACTGATCAGGGATTACACAGCTTACGGCATCAGCAACGATGACCCCGATGTAGTAAAAGGAAGAGCCGGCTCACCTTATGCGGTTAAAGATTATTATAATGTAAACCCTGATCTGGCCAGCGACCCGGCTAAACGATTGGAGGAGTTCATCGCCCTGGTGGAACGCACCCATAAACATGGCATGAAGGTGATTATAGATATTGTGCCCAACCATGTGGCCCGGCGGTATCAGTCGCTCAACAATCCTGAAGGTGTTGAAGATTTTGGCGCTTCTGACAATACATCGGTTGAATATGCGCGCAACAACAACTTCTATTACATTCCGGGACAAGCATTTGCAGTTCCTGCTCCAAAAAACGATTACAAACCACTTGGTGGAGAGGCTCATCCAATGGCTGATGGCAAATTTGACGAAAACCCTGCCAAATGGACCGGCAATGGCTCTCGTATGGCACAACCTGATTTTTATGACTGGTACGAAACCGTAAAAATCAATTACGGTGTGCGTCCCGACGGTACTAAGGATTTTGACACACTTCCGGCTGGGTTTGACAAAAAAACTGCCGCAGAACATTTTACTTACTGGCAGGGCAAAGATGTGCCCGACAGCTGGAAAAAATTCAGGGATATTGCACTTTACTGGACAAAGCTCGGAGTGGATGGATTCAGGTTTGATATGGCCGAAATGGTTCCTGTTGAGTTCTGGAGTTATATGAATTCTTCCATAAAAAATGCCAACCCGAATGCCTTTTTGCTGGCTGAAGTTTACAATCCCGGCCTTTACAGGGATTACATTCATCTGGGAAAAATGGATTATCTCTACGACAAGGTTGAACTTTACGATACCCTGAAAAACATCATTCAAGGACACGGATCAGCCGATAATCTGGCTGCCATACAAAGCGGTCTGGCCGATATTGAGCACCATATGCTGCATTTCCTTGAAAATCATGATGAACAGCGGCTGGCAAGTCCGGCTTTTGCAGGAAATGCAATCAAAGGAAAACCTGCGATGGTGCTGAGTGCAACCATAAGCACCTCTCCTACCATGATTTATTTCGGACAGGAAGCAGGCGAACCCGGCGATGGGAATGCAGGCTTTGGCAGCGCCACAAGAACCACCATTTTTGATTACTGGGGTGTTCCTTCGCACCAACGCTGGATGAACAAAGGTAAATTTGACGGAGGCCTGCTTACTCCATGGGAAAAAGACCTGAGGGATTTTTACAAGAGATTGCTCAATTTTACCCTGAACAGCGAAGCCATGATGGGCAGGTATATGGAAATTCATACCCACAACCGGTTTAACACACAAGGTTACTTCGAAAAGAGTTTTTCATTTGCCCGCTGGAGCGACAACGAAAAATTGCTGGTGCTTGTAAATTTCAAAGACTGGGCTACCGACGAATATGAACTTCAGCTTCCTGAAGAACTGATAAAAGCCTGGGGGCTTGGCAACGGTGAATATACAATGACCGACCAGCTTTATGGCAAAGACACATTCAAACTTACTGTAAAGGATGGCAGCGGCAGAATAAAAGTAAGTGTTAAGCCACTTGAATCCTTTATCCTGAAACTCAGCTGAGCAGGCATACGGAAGAGTTGAAAATTATAAAGTTTCAACGGTTCTGAAATGGGTATTCTCAAAAGAACTATGAAACGGCGTAATTATAACCTTTTGAGAAAGTCCCTTATGCAATACGACCTGAAAAACAGAACCCCGGAGTGAGTTCCGCCCAGGTAAAGGGCAACCCTTACAGGGTTATTTTGTCTGCCGATCCATTAACCCCCGGTTTGGCAAGCCGCACCGGGGGTTAATAAAGGGAAACTCCTAACGGAGTTTTTCAGCAGGTTCTATGTCCTTTTATAATGCAATCCATGCTCAGGTTGACAACCAAAGCATGTAACAATTTACAGCGCGAAACAAACACAAAACTGAGCTTTCTCATAAGTAAAAACATCAGGCAGAATTGCAGCTGTTCCGCCGCGGGCAGAGAGTTCAGCTGTTTATCCTTCACAAAAGCGGTGGAGGCCAATGAGTTTGAGGTAGGATGCGAAGTATGAAATAATCGGAAAGTCAGAATTAGATTTGGATTCTGATAACTTTTGAGTTAACTTTGTCGGGTGGAATCTCAAAGACAAATCATCTTTCACGGAAAGTATTTTACCAACTTTTATCTGGAGCAACCAGAAAAAGTTCAGGAGAAGATTGAATTTGTTTTCAAATTGATAAGGACTGTTCAGAAGGTTCCTAAAAAATACCTTAGCCACTTGACTGGAACAGATGGACTTTATGAAATCCGTATAGAATTTGAAAGCAATATTTATCGGATTTTCTGCTGTTTTGATAAAGAGAAATTGGTTGTTCTATTCAACGGTTTTCAAAAGAAAACTCAGAAAACACCCAGGAAAGAAATTGATTTAGCATTGAGACTTAAAGTTGAATATTTTAACTCAAAAAAGAAATGACATGGACAAAGAACTGATTAAAGATGCTGGTAACTTTGATGAGTTATTAGACATTAAATATGGTAAAATCGGAACTGTGAAACGTGACAGTTTTGAGGAACGTGCTCAATATTTTGTGATTAGTGAAATGTTGAGAGAAGCCAGAAAGGAAGCAAAAATGACACAAGAACAACTTGCCCAAAAAGTAGGAACAAAAAAGAGTTATATTTCCCGGCTTGAAAATGGAAAGTGTGACATTCAACTTTCGACACTTTACAGGATATTTGAATTTGGACTTGGAAAAAGAATTAATCTTTTAATAGGATAAAAATGCCAAATCGAGTAGACGGCTCCGCCAGTAGTTAGCTGACGGAGTGCGCCTCTCACACCACTGTACGTACGGGTCTCGTATACAGCGGTTCGTTAAGATGTGGGGCAATCTTCTCATAAAGTGAAAGCATAGCCACATACCCTCTTTTGCTTAATCGGTCTAAGGTAATAGTTGTAATCAGAATCGGACTTTGAGCAACTGCCCAACCTCCCATTCTGGTTCTGCTCCATTGGTAAGCATGATCTGGGTCAATACCGAGACGGATCAGATTTTTCCTTTTTCGTTCGGGTTTCTTCCAGTGCTTCCAGAAACAATACCTCAGACGGTTACGCACCCACCCATCGAGTTCTTTGAGTTTGCCCTGTATACTTGCCATACGGAAGTACCCAAGCCATCCTCTCTGGAGTTCGTTGAGTTTTATAATGCGTTCGTCAAAGGTTGCCGGAGTCGTTTTACGGGTGATGATTTTGATCTTCTGCTTTAACGATTTCCATCCTTTCTCGCTCACTACCAACTGGTATTTGCCTTTCTCACCCTTTACGTAAGTGGGTACGAATCCGTATCCAAGTAAAGTAAAGTTCACAGGTTTACGTATGCCACTTTTCTCCCGATTGATAGGTAGTTTCAGCTTGTTCTTTAGGAAAAGAAAAGCTTCGTTACCCGCTTTTCGGGCTGCATAATTACTTTTGGCATAAATGCTAAAGTCATCGGCATAGCGCACATAGCGAAGCCCCTGTTTGTCCAGTTCCTTATCCAACTCATTCAGCATGATGTTTGAAAGTAACGGGCTTAATGGGCTTCCCTGCGGAACCCCTTTTCTGCGTTTGGTGAGTTTGCCGTTTATTTGAATCGGCGCTTTCAGCCATTTGCGGATAAGGCGTAATGTGATCGGACATTTTACCTTGCGGTACAGCAACTGCAAAAGAATACAATGATCCACTTCATCGAAGAAGTTCTTCAGATCTATGTCAACAATGTGCTGATAGCCTGAATTGATGTATTCCTGTGCCTTGAGTACTGCCTGCTGGGCGTTGCGGTTGGGACGGAAACCGAAGCTGTAGTCTTCAAATTCAACCTCGAATTTCATGGCTATTACCTGCCCGACTGCTTGTTGCAGAAGACGGTCGGTAACGGTTGGAATACCCAGTAAGCGGGTTTTTCCGTTGCTTTTTGGTATTTCTACCCCCAGAATTGGCTTGGGCAAGTATTTACACTGTCGGATTTCGGCCTCAATGTGCTGTCTGTTAATATTCAGATGGGCATAGAGATCACTGGCCTTCATACCGTCAACGCCTGCAGAACCTTTGTTCGACAGAACTTTGCGATAGGCAAGCGTTACATTCCTCCGGTTTAATACCTGTTCAATCATTCTGTGTTTACTTGTTTTTACCCTGTTCCGCCTATAGCAGGGCTTCCGTACGAGACGGATCACTGCCTAATTTGAAACATCTTCACGTTCAGTCCTTCATTGCTTCTGTGAGACTTCCGATTATCTATACCGGCTCGTATCGGGCAACTACTATGACCTCTGCTGACTTCTCATTACGGTCAGTAAATGACCCATGAGACCTCCCCTGGTAAGAGCTGTTTCCTTCCTCCAATCGCTGCGGCATCTACTATCAAACGATATTTTATTCTTCGGACGTTACAATGATGTGCTTGCTTATCCTCGTTTAATAGCCTCATATACCGTTCCTGTTCGTCAGTACCGGATTTTGCAGTCTGGCTTCCTTCACTGCTGTCGTCACCGACAACCAGCTTGCCACTTGCTATTACTTCGGGTCGTTACTCCCGCGTATAGGGGACTTGCACCCCTTGGAAAATTATTCACACTTGTCAGGTAACTCCAAAAAGAAAATTTGTATTTTTGATCTTTTTCCAGAGCGTACAACAAGTGTGCGCTGCAGCCATGCAGGGCACACACATCATACACCAGCAATAAAACCAATTGCTGGTGCAGTATTAACCTGGAAGTTTCAGCTCTATTTCTTATACTTTACAGACAACCTGATTTATTGTTGTCTCATCACGTACATAGAAGACTCATTTCATAACGAAAGAAGATTCTGGCAATAAAACACAAAAAAGTCCTACACCCGTTCAATCGCCATAGCGATGCCTTGTCCTACTCCAATGCACATGGTGCACAGGGCTTTAGACAATTTGTCTTTTTGTAATTGCCTTACTGCAGTTGTAACGATTCTTGCACCGCTCATTCCGAGGGGATGCCCGAGGGCGATGGCTCCGCCTCTTGGATTAATGCGGGCATCGTCATCAGCCAGGCCTAATTCGCGGGTGCAAGCCAGCGACTGGGCAGCAAATGCCTCATTCAGTTCGATGATGTCAAAATCATTGAGAGTAAGTCCGGTCAAAGCCAGCAATTTGCGCGTTGCAGGAACGGGGCCAATACCCATAATGCGCGGAGGAACTCCGGCACTTTGCATTCCAATTATTCTGGCCAAAGGGGTGAGGTTGTATTTTTTAACTGCTGCGGCTGAAGCTATGATCAGAGCTGCGGCTCCATCGTTTACACCTGAGGCATTTCCGGCGGTAATTGTACCTCCCTGACGGGTGATGGCTTTCAGTGCAGCCAGTTTCTCCACCGGAGAAAGCCTTGGATGCTCATCGGTATCGAAGATAAAAGGTTCAGCTTTGGGGCGGGGTAAAGAAACCGGGATAATTTCATCAGCAAACAAACCGGCTTCAATAGCTTTGCTGGCCTTCAGCTGACTGCGGTAAGCAAACAAATCCTGATCTTCGCGGCTGATATTCATCTCCTGCGCAAGATTCTCGGCAGTTTCTATCATGCTGTCAACCCCGTAAAGTTCCTGCATGCGTTTGTTTACAAACCGCCAGCCGATGGTAGTATCGTATATTTCGGTTTGCCGGGCAAAGGCTTCGGTTGATTTACCCATCACAAAAGGGGCACGTGTCATACTTTCAACACCACCTGCAAGAATCAATTCAGCTTCACCGGCTTTGATGGCACGGGCGGCAGTTCCTATGGCTTCCATACCCGAACCACACAACCTGTTAACAGTCATACCAGGCACCTGCAATGGCAAACCCGCAAGCAGGAGTGCCATACGTGCAACATTCCGGTTGTCCTCGCCTGCCTGATTGGCGCAACCCATAATCACGTCATCAATTTGTGCAGGGTCAATTCCACTGTTGCGTTCAAGAATTGCTTTCAAAGGAATGGCAGCCAGATCATCGGCACGCACAGCAGCAAGCGATCCACCATATCGGCCAACGGGTGTGCGGATGGCATCACAAATAAAAACCTCGTTCATAAAAATTCCTGATTTAAAAAGAAACAGGCTGTTGTATCACGCAGCCTGCTTCTGGCAAATAAAATAATGTAAATTGTTATGCCTGAAGGTGCGGCTTAATGTGCCTGAAACTTTTCAGCATGGCATCACTCAGCAGGTCAATTTCAGGTTGCCCGATTACGGTCGAAAGCACACATGAGCAGGAGTTTATCATAATTACTCCTTCTTCATACATCTTTTCCAAAAACATATTCATGATCATTTTGGTGTGTGCATCTTCATAACTCTCGCGATAGTTTTTGGGTGCCACTTCTCGGAAATGAACTTTGAACATACTTCCCTTTCCGGTGATGCTTAAGGGAATACCGGCAATTTTCCCGGCTTCCTTAATCTGATTGATCGCAATTTGAGAGAAATTGTTCAGCTTAATCATGGCTTCGCGATCGAGCATCTCCATGGCAACCTTTCCGGCAGTCATTGAAATGGGATTGGCTGAAAATGTGCCTGAAAGCGGGAATCTGAAATCGCTTCCTCCCGGATCAAGAATGTTCATAATGTCGGCCCTGCCTGCAAAAGCTCCGATAGGGAAACCACCACCGATGATTTTTCCCATGGAAGTTAAATCAGGCCTTACTGAATAAGCAGATTGAGCGCCTTCATAATCGGCTCTGAAGCAGATGACCTCGTCAAAACACAGCAGGGCTCCGTTTTCGCGGGTCCATTTGTACAGAGCTTCTACAAACTCAGGAGTAGCCTGAACCATGCCAATGCGATGCGGAACCGGATCAATCAGCACACAGGCAATTTCGCCTGCATGGCGGTTCAGGATGTTAATGGTACGTTCAATGTCATTGTAATGATACACCACCACATTGTCGAGTACAGCCTGAGGTGTTCCCACTACATGCGCAACACTTCTGGGGTTGTCAATGTCGCCCCAGGTAGCCGGTGAAGAACTCTGGCTCACTTCAGCGGTATCAAAACTTCCGTGGTAACCACCTTCGGCTTTGGCAATTTTAGGTTTTCCGGTAAATGCGCGGGCAGCTTTGATCATGGCCATTACAGCTTCGGTACCCGAATTCATAAAACGGATTTTATCAAATCCGGGGACGCGGTTACAAAGCAGGGTGGCATGTTCAATTTCTATTTCGGTGCCTATGGTATAGGCTGTACCTTTCTGCATTTGTTTGTAAACCGCCTCAATAATCTGAGGATGAGCGTGTCCGTGTATCAGCGAAGCAATGTTGTTGGCATAGTCAACTTTCTTATTTCCGTTAATATCGGTTACATAACAGCCTTTCGCTTCCGACACGTAGAAGGGATGAGGCTTGCGGAATACCACATTACGGCTTATTCCGCCAGGGAGAACTTTACAAGCTTTTTCGTACAGTTCTTCTTCCTTTTTCAGCACCTGAATGGTTTCATTGTCGTGCATTGACATGACTATCAGAGTTTAACAGTTTAATAAAGTTTCAATTCGGCTGCGGTACAGCTTTTAAGATATTCAAAATCCACACCCGGAGCCATTTCTCTCACAAACAGCCCGTTTTCAGTTACATCAATAACTGCCAGATCAGTGTAAATGTGGTTTACCACACCTTTTCCGGTAAGCGGATAAGTACATTCCTTAACAATTTTAGGTTCTCCGTTTTTGGTGGTGTGCTGGGTAAACACAATGATTGTTTTTACACCTTCCACCAGATCCATGGCACCGCCTACTGCAGGAATGGCGCCGGGTTCTCCGGTTGACCAGTTGGCCAGATCGCCGTTTTCAGAAATCTGGAATGCGCCGAGCACACAGATATCAATATGCCCTCCCCTCACCATGGCAAAACTATCGGCATGGTGAAAAAAACAAGCTCCTTTAATGGCTGTAACCGGTTTTTTACCGGCATTTATCAGCTCGTCGTCTTCCAGTTCCTTTGCTGGTGATGGTCCAACACCCAAAAGTCCGTTTTCGGTATGGAAAATAACTTCCCGGCCCTCGGGGATGTAATTGGCAACCAGTTCGGGCAATCCGATGCCCAGATTCACATATGCTCCATCAGGGATATCGCAGGCAATTTTACCAGCCATTTCCTCTTTGTTCCAGCCTTTTACTTCATTTAAGCCCATGGATACCTCCTGTTCTCCCTGATCAGCTGATTTTCGCTGACCGGATTGGCGATTTCTACCACTTTTTTTACAAAAATACCCGGAGTAACTACTATTTCGGGATCTATTTCGCCGGTTTCAACCACTTGCGAAGCCTGTACAATGGCATGACTGGCAGCCATACACATTACAGGGCCAAAATTACGTGCAGTTTTGTTGAATAACAGGTTGCCATACCGATCGGCTATCCGGCATTTTACCAAAGCAAAATCGGCTTTGATCCCAAACTCCATTACATAGGGTTTTCCGTCGAATAAACGCATTTCCTTGCCTTCGGCCAGGGGTGTATTTACCGATGTTGGTGTAAAGAATGCAGGAATGCCGGCCCCTCCGGCTCTGATGCGCTCGGCCAGTGTACCCTGGGGAACCAGCTCAAGGTCAATTTCTCCTTTGCGGTAAAGCTCAGGAAATACCACCGAATTGGCAGTACGCGGAAACGAGCAGATCATTTTTCGTACCTGTTTGTTTTCAATCAGGGCTGCCAGTCCAATGTGTCCGTTTCCTGTATTGTTGCTGATTACGGTGAGGTCTTTGGCTCCGTGGTCAATCAGGGCATGTATCAGTTCGATGGGGCTTCCTGCCTCACCAAAACCACTGATCATTATGGTGGCTCCGTCAAAAATACCAGAAACCGCCTCCGAAGCAGATTTAACAATTTTATTGATCATAACGCAATGATTTATTGCTTATTAATTTTCAGTAATCACTGAAGATTGCCGTTTAGCTTGCGAAAGAAAACGTCAGTTGCAGAGGTTATGACAAAACAGCAATCCGGAATCACCGGAAAAACTGTTTAGAAATCAGAAGCAATGCTGCAACCAACGTTTCCCTGCAGACTCTATTTCTTGCGTGTTTTTACAATGTTGTGCTCCAGGTGATGCTCAATGGCATAGAGTTCATCTTCGTAGAAGTGTTTATCTGCAGCATAGGGTTGCAAATTGGCTATGGTGTTTTCTACTTCGTCATACTTCGCCAGATACACCTGATCCATCCACTCCATGTTGCGGGCTTCGTTGAATTTAAGTGCAAAAAGTTTTTCGCCGTTCAGTTCAAGTGTTCCCAGCATACTGATTTTACCGGCAGAGGAGGTCATAGTGATGTACCTTGACGGACGGTTGATGGATGAAAGTGAGCGGTAAACTTTGCTGAACACCTCATTGATTTTTGCAAGGGGCTGTGTAAAATAGTGATGCTCACCAGTAGGCCTTGCGCAGTACATTGAATGGAATCCAACACCCAGTGTAGCCAAAAGATTACCCAGGTCAATCCAGTTCTGAGCTGAACGGTCAACATCCACAACGCCATTATCGTCAACAAACAGGCTGATGTGATTCATGATCGGGCTCTGGCTTTTGACAGTTGCTCCGTGTGCCTTTAACCTGCGGATAGCGGCTATGGTACTGGGATTCATCAACTCGCGAGGAGTAGAGAAATGCGACATAAATACCAGCTGAATACCATTGTCGTACAAACGCCTAATCAGGCTAAGCATTTTGTTGTATGAAGGCATGATTACCAGTTCAGGATTAAAAGTCAGCACCCTGGTGCCCAAGCGGATGGTTTTGATGTGACCCAGCGCCGGGTCTTCGATAATCGGGGTAATATATTCTTCAAAACGATCGGCGCTCAGATAACCCGCATCTCCGCCGGTGATGAGCACGTCACTCACTTCGGTGTGCTGCTTCAGATATTCGTGAATCTGATAAACGTCGCGCTGAATAAACATATCTTCATCACCACGCACCTGAGCATGACGGAAACAATAATTGCAGAATGCAAAGCAGTTCTGGGTCTGAATGTCGAAAATAAGCTGACACTGCGGATATTTATGCTGACTGCCTTCCACAATCTCGGCTTCACCCTCCGAATTGATAAAGGTGGGCTTGTTCAGCTGCTGCTTTCCGTCGTGCGGATTGGTTTCCTTGATGTAATCCTTTACTATCTGCTGCTTTTCTTCCTCTGAAGTTGCACTCAGGTAGGCTTTTGCAACATCGGGCCTGATCATTCCCGGTTGCGGGAAAACCAGCTGGAAAACAGAATCCTTTTCAAAATTTCTCCAGTTGATGGTATTAAGCACGTGTTTGGTGGCCATAAACCGGTAAACATGGATAAAGAGTTCACGCTCTTCAAGATGGCCGATGTGGATTCCGTTTTCTTCGAGAATGGCATTGATTTCTCTGAAACCCTTGATGCCTGAATAATGCTTTTTGTCGTTAAAATGAAACTCTTCTTTTTCTTTTAAGCCTGAGTGTCTGGTAAAAGCAGCATGAAGCCTGGCAAGTACACCGGCAGGCAATAAATTTTCGTCACGGATAATTGCTTTTGTTTCCTCAGAGTAGTGGAAACGGGTCATCAGTTCTTCTACTTCGCTTTGGCTGAAAAGTACTTTTTCAGGTGTGGCTGTCAGGTTGTTGTTCATTTCGGGTGATTTTTGTGTAATCTTATTTTGATTGATTTTCTTCCTTCCAACGACAAAACTTGGACTTGATTAATCCATTATAAACTGATTATCTGATTGTTACAGATAAAAGGTTTACAACTGTAATCTGCTTTGCAACTCATAAAATGCTTATGCAAAAGCACTCAGTTTCAAGCGGTGAAAGTAAACAAAGACTTGGACTTAGCACATCAATTGATAAAATTTTTTTTGAGTGTTATTTTTGATCAAGAGTTATAAAAATAAGGGGATAGAGTTGATAATTTGAAGTTTTGAAAAGGTAAAAATATCAATGGATGAAAAAGGTAGTGCTACAGACAATGTTTATATTGAACGTTTCTTCCGAACCATAAAATATGATAAGATTTACCTGGAGCGACCAGAAACCGGAAATGAACTGTATGCGGTTTGTAAACAGTTTATCAACTACTATAACGAAAGACGGGATCATTCTGCTACCGGGGATGTGCCGCCAAATAAGGTTTACAGGAAGGTTGCATGAGTTTTCAACAAAACAGGAAAGTTACTAATCTCCCCCCGCCCCGTGTTAACAATGGCAAAATAATTATATTTGTATTAAAAATTGTTTAAAGGGATTAAGCAACCCCAGAGATGTTTGGATTTATTTTGAAGGCAATATGAGCGGAAAAACATTTTCACCAGAATTATGGCACTTTATATACCGAATTCCCCGTCTATGGTAAAAAAAATTAAAACGATGACACGGAAACCCAATTTTAAGACAATCAAGTTGACTTGGATTATATCCATGTGGACATATTGCGCCTTCTTAAATGTTAGCTGCAATAATATTAAATATTCGACAAAATTAACTGATATTAAATATATCAATTTGAATGCTTTTTGCGAGCGAAATAAGATCAACAAGAATGACACTTGCAATTTGCAGATATCCATAACTAATCTTTCCACTGATACACTATTTTTTGAAAATATCCATTCGATTTCATTAAATTATGTGAAAAATGAAAAAGAAATCTTTGGTGATCACCGTTATATTGAATTTAATAGCGTGGTTAGCAATTTAATTTTATATCCAAATTTACCTTATAGTTTTAATGTATTTTTCTCTGATTCAACAAATTTTTTCAATTCAGGACTAAATAAGGTCTACATTTCACTCTTTATTACAAGAAATGAATCAACTTATGTTTCACTTTCAAATCAGTTTGAAATTTACTTTGTAGAATGATATGCCCCTCCCGGCTTACCGTTATTTCGATTTCTTTTTCAAATCCAATAACATCCACACTTCAACTAAATTCCCTATTTTTGAAACATAATTGTATTAAGAGAAAATAAACTATGCAACACTTAAAAAAATGGGCTTATTCCCCACCTGCAGTATACTTATACGTTTTGTTAACTATTCTATCAGGTTGTGGAATAGGTACACCATTAAGAACTAAAAGCAGCTTTTCATATTGCTTTGATGGAGAAAATACTGGTTTAGATACCATGCTAAAGTTAAATGGTTTTTTTTATATTAAAAATGAAGTTAATAAAAATTTGATAATTGATAAGTCCAATGTTGGAAACTTTCAACCAGCATTTAAGTTTTACGAGAATGGCTTTGTACATCGTAATCCATACATCCTTTTAGATTTAAATAAAAGCAAATTTGGATCACGGATTGATAACTTTTCAGGAGCAGATTTTGGCCGCTATATCCTAAATGGTGATACAATAAAAATTCAACTCGTAGAACCACCTGGAGGGCAGACTCAAGATATCTACGAGGTTTGGTTTGTTATTATAGACAAGTATAATATGAGACCTGTTTATTGGGGCGACCCTGATTTGGTTTCTGATAAAACTGTGGAAGAATATATCAAAAAAGGACCTTACCGGAACGAAACTTTTACATTTTACCCCATGGAAAGCAAAATCAACCCTGAAAAAACCTGGATTTAT
>JANJXJ010000032.1 GCA_024709105.1 Lentimicrobium sp.
AGCATTGATGATGCCCGGGCTCTGGCTCAGAATCTCGGTTGTCCGCACGATCTCATTTCTATTGACAAGGCATTTTCGGCTTTTGAAGACACACTGGAACCCTGGTTCAAAGGCTTGCCATTCGGTCTTACCGAAGAGAACCTGCAGGCCCGTGCCCGTGCTGTAATTCTTATGGCCATGTCGAATAAGTTTGGCTATATACTGCTCAATACCAGCAATAAAAGCGAAGCCGCAGTTGGTTATGGAACCCTTTACGGAGATATGTGCGGCGGGATTTCGGTGCTGGGCGATGTTTACAAAACCGACGTTTACAGGCTCGCCGGATATATTAACCGAAACAAAGAGATTGTACCGCTTAACTCAATAGTTAAACCACCTTCAGCTGAACTGCGGCCCGATCAAAAAGACAGTGATTCTCTGCCTGAATATGATATTCTGGATAAAATTTTATTCCAGTACATAGAAAAGCGCCAAAGTCCGCGACAGATTGAAGCATTGGGTTATGATGAAGCGTTGGTGAAAAAAATCCTCAATATGGTGAATGCCAATGAATGGAAACGCTACCAAACACCGCCTATTCTCCGGGTTTCACCCAAGGCATTCGGCATGGGGCGGCGTATGCCCATAGTGGGGAAATATATAGGGTAGGTTTGATAGATTTATGCCTTTTCTCGTTTGAAAACGAAAAAAGTCATAACTATTCTCGTTTTGAAACGACCAAGGTTGAGGGTTCAGGTTTTAACATATAGATACAATAAGATCAAAAAATCTTATTAATTGATATTTTATTGCCTTTCGGAAATACAAATGCTGAAATTCTTCCTGATTTATTGGAATATAATCCCAAAACATTGCAAAAAAGGATACTTTTTGGAATGAAATCCAAAAACTTTATAAAATGGGATAGTTTTTGGAATATAATCCCAAAAAAGAGACTACTTCTCCGAATAATTTTGTAAGTACATACTTTACCGTTACGGATTTGATAAAGCTACGCTCTAACACCTGAAATGGATTGAAATAACTGGGTGAAGAATAATAATAAGATAATCAATATCTTAGCAGGATAAAATTAAGCAACAAGAATATCTTTCATTATCAATAAAAGATATCTTCCATTGGTAACGGTAAATGACTGAGCTGAATATCAGGGCTCAAATTCTCAGTCAGCGCATTTTGTCATGAGTAGAAATAGCCCCAAAGCTATTTTTATAAACTTTGGGGCTGCATGATTCTGGGTTCAATCACTTTTTAAGAAAACTCTTTTTAAGTAGCTCAGGCTACTAAAAGGGGTTTTACAAAGCATTGAAAAATGGTGGATTAAATATTCAACGCTTCCACCGATTTAATCTCGGGCAGTGCTTTTTTTACGGCTTCTTCTACGCCGTTTTTAAGGGTCATGCGGCTAAAGGGGCATGAGCCACATGCGCCCTGAAGTTCAACATTTACCACTTTGTCATCAGTGAGATTTACAAAACTGATGTCACCTCCGTCGGCCTGAAGGTAGGGGCGGATTTGCTCTATGATATTTTTGACTTTTGTGGTCAGTTCTTCGTGATTTGACATATGAAATGTGGTTAGGGGTTTACGATTTGACTATTTGTTGATTTCAACAATTTTTGTTGGCCCGAGTGTGGCATTTCTTATTGCAACCTGTTGTGCGGTTTTTACAGCAAGTTCTCTGAAAGCTTCAGAAACCGGTGAAGTTACATCAAGGGCAATGGGGCTGCCTTTGTCGCCCGATTCACAAATGCCCTGTACCAGGGGAATCTGCCCCAGCAGAGGAATGTTGTGCTCGTCAGCTAAGCGTTTGCCGCCCTCTTTCCCGAAAATGTAGTATTTATTTTGCGGCAGCTCTGCCGGAGTAAACCATGCCATATTTTCTATAAGGCCAAGAATGGGCACATTGATGCTGTCCTGTGTAAACATTCCGATGGCTTTACGTGCATCGGCCAAAGCTACCTCCTGTGGTGTGGTAACAATACAAACTCCGGTTACAGGCAGTTGCTGCACAATGGTCAGGTGTATGTCGCCGGTTCCGGGGGGCATATCTATCACCAGATAATCAAGTTCGCCCCAATCGGCTTCGCTGAATAGTTGTGTAAGTGCATTGCTTGCCATCGGCCCGCGCCAAACCAATGCCTTGGCAGGATCAACAAAGAACCCGACTGAAAGAATTTTAATGCCGTGTTTAACAATGGGAACCACCAATGTTTTGCCGTTCTTTTCAATGGCATGTGGTTTTGAATTTACTTCATCAAACATCAATGGTACAGAAGGCCCGTAAATATCGGCATCAATAAGCCCGGTGCTTGCTCCGGTTCTGGCTAATGCTACTGCAAGGTTGGCTGCAACGGTTGATTTTCCTACACCTCCTTTGCCCGATGCCACGGCAATAATATTTTTAACACCAGGAAGCAACGGCTGTTTATCTGCCCTGCGCGAAGTAACTCTGGAGGTCATTTCAACATTCACCTCAGCCCATGGGTCAACCAATTGCTGAATGGCAGCTATGCAGTCTTGCTTTATTTTGTCTTTAAGAGGACATGCTGGTGTAGTAAGTACAACTTTAAAAGAAACTTTTTTCCCGTCCACTTCAACATCTTCAATCATGTTGAGAGTGACGAGATCGCGATGCAGGTCGGGATCATTAACCGTGCGTAACGCATTGATTACTTGTTCTTTGGTAAAAGACATGGCAGCAAAAATTGTTTTAATTTAGATTTTGTAAAGATAAGAGTTTCTAATTGCTAATTTCTAGTTTCTGATTTCTAATTTCGGAAATATTGAGTAAAAGTAGACTAAGTTTCTATAAAACAGATTGTTGGAATGTCATAGCGAATGCTGTTTCCTGACTTCTCTGTTTTTAAGATAATCGTGCAACCAGTGCAAACGACTTGCGCTTAAAACGGAATATGGTATTTGTGAAATCAGGTTTTATTTTCTGCTTTCCAATTCACGCAAATGCTCCATTTTTTTCTTTTCGAGGAAACTGTTGATATCACCAAGATGTTCTTTAACCTGTTTGTTCCCGAATTCATACACCTTTCCAGCCAATCCGCTCAGAAAATCACGGTCGTGAGAAACGAGTATGAGTGTTCCGTCATAATCCAGCAATGCACTTTTAAGTATATCTTTGGTTTTCATGTCTAAGTGATTGGTGGGCTCGTCGAGGATCAGCAGGTTGACTGGTTCCAGCAGCAGTTTTATCATTGCCAACCGGGTTCGTTCGCCGCCCGACAGCACCTTCACTTTTTTATTCCAGCTGTCGCCGCCAAACATAAATGCCCCGAGAAGGTCTTTTATTTTGGTTCTTACATCGCCTTTGGCAACATCGTCAATGGTTTGAAAAACAGTATTTTCCTCGTCGAGCAGTGAGGCTTCATTTTGTGCAAAATAACCGATCATGGTATTGTGCCCTATGGTGAGGTTTCCGTTATAATTGGTTTCTCCCATCAGGCATTTAACCATGGTGGATTTGCCCTCTCCGTTCTTGCCAACAAATGCAACCCGCTCACCTCTTTGTATGGTGAAGCCTGCTCCGCTGAATACCAGATGGTTATCATAACTTTTTGACAGATTGTCAACAATTACCGGATAGCTTCCTGAGCGAGGAGACGGAGGAAACCGCAGTTTAAGAGCCGAGGTATCTTCTTCGTCTACTTCTACCAGTTCGAGTTTTTCAAGCATTCGCACCCTCGACTGCACCTGATTGGTTTTGGAATATGTTCCGCGGAAGCGTTCAATAAAATCCTGATTGTCAGCAATAAACTTTTGCTGTTCATCGTACTGTTTTTGTTGTTGTTCGCGCCTTTCCTTCCTGAGTTGCAGGTAGCTGGAATAGTTTACCTTATAATCGTAAATTCTTCCCATGGTCACCTCAATCGTGCGCGTGGTAATGTTGTCGACAAAAGCCTTGTCGTGCGAAATTACTATAACGGCTTTTGCACTGTTGATAAGAAAGTCTTCAAACCATTGAATGGATTCAATATCCATGTGATTGGTTGGTTCGTCAAGCAGGATGAGGTCGGGTTTTTGAAGCAGGATTTTTGCCAGTTCGATGCGCATTCGCCAGCCGCCACTGAATTCACCGGTTGGCCGGGCAAAATCCTGGCGTGTAAAGCCGAGTCCGATCAGAATCTTTTCTACTTCGGCATCATAATTTATCTCCTCAATCGAATAAAACTTCTCGCTCAGGGTTGAGACTTTCTCAATTAGAGCGTAATACTCCTCCGATTCATAGTCAGTACGCGAAGTTAACTCCGCATTCAGCATTTCAATTTCATGCTCCATTTTGTGGATATGAGCAAATGCCTGTGCCGCTTCATCAAATACAGTGCGGCTGTCTTCGGTGAGCAAATGCTGCGGAAGATAGGCAATTACTGCATCGGCCGGGGCAGAAACCTTTCCCCGGGATGCGGCTTTAACACCTGCAATAATTTTTAGAAGGGTAGACTTTCCTGCACCGTTTTTGCCCATTAACGCAATGCGGTCTTTCTCATTGATAGCAAAAGAAATATCTTTAAACAGAGTAGTATTGCCAAACTCAACTGTTAATCCGTCGACTGAAATCATTATTTTTCTTTAAAACTGCCGGCAAAGTTACGCATTTGTGCCGATGTTGAGCCCAGCCAGTTTTCAGTTAACAGAAACAATGAAATAACCTCCTGCCTAATTTAGTTTCTAGAATAATGGATAAACTGGAGGATAATATTTTATATTTGTACTACAACTTTAAAACCCTATAGCTATGTTGTCAAATCTGCTCGACATTTCAAGGATTGTAATCGTTTGTGCCACATTCTTCTTTGGCTATCAGATTGGATTTGATGGCGATGTTTATCAGCCGCAGGCACAGTTGCATTTTATGATTCCTTTGGTGATTTTAGCCATTTCGGGACTTTCGGGCATTGAAGGCCTGTTGTTTGGAAAAAGTGCAGCCGAAGCCAAGGGATATGAAACCGGAAGTAACTATCAGATACAATCTTCCATTGCTTTGTTATCGTATGCTGTAGTAGCTGTGCTGGTTTATTTTCTGAACTGGGGAATAAAAGCTGAATTGACCATACTTTTTACATTTCTTTTCTTTTTCTTCTTTTCAGGACTCAACCATGGCCTGGATGCCATTAAACGACGCAATTACAAGTGGCAGAATATCAATCGTCCGTTTATTGTTGTTATGCTGATCGGAGGCCTGGTATATCCGGTAATAATGGTGTTTGCGGAGTTATAGTGTTTTGACTTAAAAATGCTAAAAATCATGTACAATAAGTTCATTTATAACATAAAACCCATGGGTTTTACATGGGAAACTTCCGATCCTTTTCTGTTTTGTGTACACCATTTGGATAATTATCCGGCCGGTAACGGTAAAATGGGTCCTGCAGCATCGCTTGAAGGCCGGAACTTAGGGCAGGATTTTGTGCTTAAAGATGGATGGAGAATGTATCACGGCGAACAAATTCCGGGATTTCCGGCTCATCCGCATCGCGGGTTTGAAACTGTAACGGTGGTGCTAAAGGGAATGGTTGACCATTCTGATTCTCATGGCGCTGCCGGGCGGTATGGCAACGGCGATGTACAATGGATGACAGCCGGAGCGGGTTTACAGCACAGCGAAATGATGCCCCTGCTCAACACCCTTGGCCCCAATCCGCTGGAATTGTTTCAGATCTGGCTCAACCTGCCTGCAAAAAGCAAATTCGCTCAGCCTCATTTTAAAATGTTGTGGGCAGAAGAAATTCCGGTTCTGGAAATTGCTGACGACAACGGAAAAAATATTCAGATCAGGATAATTGCCGGAAGTTTTAACGAGATGGCAGCACCAGCTCCTGCGCCTGATTCATGGGCTGCTGATAAGAATAACGAGGTTGCCATCTGGCTCATAACCATGCAACCCGATGCCAGGCTTGCACTGCCCCGGGCAAATTTTCCGGTTAACCGCTCGCTGTATTTCTACAAAGGGTCGCATCTGAAAATGGCCGGTATCGAAATTCCTCCTTATCATTCTGTTTCGCTTTCGGCTTCAGATGAAATTCTTATTGAAAACGGAATTTCCGAATCCGGGTTGCTTCTTTTGCAAGGGAAACCAATAGGAGAGCCTGTTGTTCAGCATGGCCCATTTGTAATGAACACCATGCAGGAAATTTACAGCGCTTTTTCTGATTTCCGGGAAACCGGTTTCGGCGGATGGCCATGGGACTCCTATGAAAATGTTCATGCCCCCGAAAAAGGCAGGTTTGCCAGATATTCCAACGGAACAACTGAGCAAAAATAGGAAGTTGCTGCTATTCGAACAAGTTGATTTCAGTCAGCAAAAGGATTATCTTTGTGAAAGATAAATTCCGTCCCCTGTAAGAAAGTCTGATTATGAGAAACCATTTTTTGTGTGCCATTTCTATATTGCTGACGTTTTTTTTAGCTCATCAGCAGCGATTGAAGGCACAAATTATTGCAGATCATACTGTAGTTGATAAATATTCACAGATTCCTGATTACTGGATAAGTGAAGTGAAAAAGATGTGGGTTGATATTCCCGGAGAATCGCATTCAAAAGGAATTCGTATCGGCTGCTATCTGCTTGAAAACCTGGATGAAAAGTTTCAGGTAAGTATCCGCGAGTCGGGAGTTCCTGAAGGGTACACCGATCAGCATATGCGTTTAAGCAGAGCAACCTGGGGAGACTATAATAATGCAGGCAACTGGATTTACAACTACGGAGAAGAAGACTGGTTTACCAATTCAGTTGCCATTGAGCGAACCAAAGCTCACCTCACGTACTGCAATACAAACAATCTTCAGATTGCTGCCATGGGTTTTGGGTGGTGCTGGGATATGACCAGCGACAACTGGCCGGGAGGAACAACCGATCCTGAGCATCAGGTAAGATGGGCCGGCCGAACTTACAATGGCCCTGAGGGCAACCGGCGTTGGGGGCTCAACAATGCCGATACCGAACTTACCGGAAATTCAGTGAGTATGGATACATATCTGAATGCAACGGTTGAATATATTAATCATTGTCTGCAGAATGGTTATCCTACCCGTGTTTTCTTTACTACAGGTCCGGTTGACGGAAACAGCAACCGGGGCGAAAATGGATATCAGCGGAGCATAAAACACAACTATATCAAGAATTTTGTATCCAACTCAGCAGATTATGTACTTTTTGATTATGCCGATATTCTTTGCTACAGTGATGCCGGTGATGAGCAAACATTGAACTGGACAGATTTCGGCGGAGTTTCAAGGACATTTCAGTTTATACATGATGATAATATGCTTGACCTCGACGGGTCATACACCGAAGATGGTGATCACATCGGGCAGCGCGGAGCTCTGCGCCTGGCAAAAGCACTATGGTGGATGCTGGCCCGAATGGCTGGATGGGACGGGCAACCCCTGAGCAGCGATTTTGCAGATGCTGAACAACCTCAGTTTTATCCAAACCCTTCAAACGGGGAAATATACCTTAAAAATTTCAGCATTTTCGGCCCTTGCAAAATCAGCATTTTCGATGCAAATGGACGTAAACTTAACGAAACGGATTTCAGCAGTGGTAACAGCTGGCTGGATGTAAGCAATTTGTCAGCAGGTGTATATATTCTTCAGCTTAAGAGCAAAGGTTCCAGCTTTTATCAACGCGTTGTAAAGCAATGATTTACAAAAGTCATGCAATATACCGGCATTTCATGCTTTTATTGCTTACTGCAATCCTGCTCAATTCATGTAACCGCAATTTTATTCGAAAAGATACCCCAACCCTTGAATATGCTTCTGTCTTCCAAACCCCGCAGATAAGAGAAAAATTTGAAATACTGGAAAGAAGTGTTGTCAGGCTGAACATTTACGTTTCATATCAACTGGCTGTTTTTAGTCCCGGAAGTAATGTACTGCCTGCTCAGGTGTCGGATGAATCGGTGTTGCAGAATACCATGGCACGTGTAGTTCGCAACGAGAGTTTTAATGCAACTGCTTTTCTTGTTTCAGCTGACAATGAATATTTTTATTTGCTCACCTGTGCCCATTCGGTGGTTTTTCCTGATTCACTCATTACGTACGACAGCAGAGCAAATGAAACCGGTAAGCGGTATGTGATTTCATATGCAGAAAAAACCGGCCAATTGTTGCAACTGTATATGCCTTCAGGAGTTCAGGAAGCTGAAATCATGATGTTTGACAAAAAAACTGATCTGGCTTTGCTTCGCTGTAAAAGAAAAACACTCATAGATTTCAATTATCCTGCATTGCCCGATCCCAAATCAACTGAAAGGATAAACCGCGGAGATTTACTTTGGATATCAGGTTTCCCGGCCGGAAAATCAATGATGATACAGGGTATTGCCGGGAAAACAGATAAGGATGGGGTTTTTATTACGGATGCGCCTTTGAGCGAAGGTTACAGCGGGGCACCTGTTTTTGCTTATAGTAATAGGTTGGAAAACTTTGTTCTTGTCGGGGTGGGTCGTTCAGTTGCAGCAAAATCTGAATACGTTCTTAAACCTGAGAAGGGGATTCATGAAACCGCATACAATCAGGTGTTGCCTTATCAGGGACAAACTTATGTGAGCATTGAAAACAGGCCTGTGGCAGGTGTTTCGTATGTTATTGGAGTGGAAATAATCTGCGATTTTCTCAGGTTCTGCGAGCTGCCAGGATATAAATAATTGTACTTATTACAGATTCAGTTCAAGTTCCTTATTCGGATCCCAGAAGACTTCCCTGAAATTAACTATTCTATCATTTTCGGTTATAATGCCTTCATTTTCCAATAGTTGGGCCATTAAACCGGGTTCGCCAAAATGAAATTTTCCGGTTAACATTCCGTTTCGGTTAACCACCCGGTGTGCAGGAATATTTTCAATGGAACTGTGTGATGCATTCATAGCCCAGCCTACCATGCGCGAAGAGCGTTTGCTCCCCAGGAATGCTGCGATTGCGCCATAGGAAGTCACTCTGCCATAAGGGATAAGCCTTACTACCTGATAAACAGATTCAAAAAATGACTGATGCTCAGTTTCTGAGGCCATTTTATTTATGGTTCTTCAATATAAACCTGAGATATTTTATAGGAACTCCCTGAGCCAGAAACATTTTTTCGTAAAACGTTTGGGTAAGCATTACATCTTCATTCAGATTGCTGTTATAGAGATCGAAGGTATGCATCAGCAGATGGTGGCCTTCAGCAGCTATGGTTTCGAGAGTATATTCAAAAAACGGAAGATTGTCGGTTTTTAGGTGAATGGTACTTCCGGGCTTCAGAATTTCGGCATACCTGTTTAAAAACATGGGAGAAGTGAGTCTTTTTCTGGCTTTTGCCGGCTGTGGGTCTGGAAAAGTAATCCAGATTCCTGAAACTTCTTCAGGAGCAAATGCATTTAGGATGGAATCTATGCGCATGCGCAGAAATGCAACATTTTTTTGTCCGTTTTGAAAGGAGGTGAGTGCCCCGCGCCATATTCTGGCTCCTTTGATATCCACACCAATATAATTGTTATGCTGATACCTTGATGAGAGTGCAACTGTGTACTCACCTTTGCCGCAGCCCAGTTCAAGAATAATGGGATGATTATTACCGAAAAATTCACCCCATTTGCCTTTCAGGGCAAAGCCAGATTGCAGTTCATTAAAATCAGGCTGAAAAAGGTGTGGAAAAGTCTCATTTTCAGCAAAACGGGCCAACTTATTCTTTGTCAATGTTTTATTATTCTGGTTTTAAAATTCTTTGCATTCCTTACTGGGATTCTGCCTAAAAAATTTAAGTCAGACTACAGGTGCATTAAAGAAAATGCATCATTCCGGATGAATCCAGCTTCAAAGTGCAAAAATATAAAATTGTGGAATAGTTTGTTTTGCGGAGTTAGTAATTACCTGATTGTAAGCAGCCATGCACCCGGAAAACCATCCTGCCTCAGTGCTTCGGTGCGCTCAAGGGCAATTATTTTATCAGAATGGGCTTCCATGCTTACTCTGTAAAGGCCATTGGCATTGCGGCCAGCCATTTCTGCTTTAAAGCCTTTACTTTTCAGCATCTCTACCATATTCAGGGCATTTTCTTCAATGCTGAATGCTCCGGCTATGATAAAGAAAGAGTTTTTAACCACAGCAATATTTTCAACTGTTTCTTCAACTGTTGTTTCGGTGGGTTGTATAGCTTTTTCTTCGGATATATAGCTGACCACTTCAGGGCTTTCTGTGGCTTTGGCAGGAATTGACCTGTAATGAGCTGTTTTATCGTTTACCCCGGCAGAGTTGCTGCTTACAGAAGGGAAAAACGATGCTACGTTTTCATACATATGGTTCACTCTGTCGGTATTAAACGCTCCCCAGAATGAGAGTGCAGCAAAAGGCAAGACCACAGCAGCCCATTTGAATGAAGAAGGTATTCTGCGGCGGTATGTTGCAGTTGTCTGTCTGCCTGAAGTTTCCGTTTTTTCGAGCAAACCCGGACGTATAACCGGTTGAGAAGTGAATCCTGACAAGCCGAATGCATCCTGAAGGAAATTAGCACCAGCAACCGGCTGAAACTGCAGGTTGTTTTCATTATCAGCGTATAGCAGACCAATACCTTCGAGGTTGATTTTGTTGCCCTTGTTAATCATGGTAAGCCATTCTGAACTTTGAGCAGCAATCATCTGCACAGCTTCGGAATAACTTATATTCATGGTTCTGACCAGATGGTTGGCTAAAATTCCATCGTTGTTCTGCAAACGCGCATTAAAAACAATTTGCCGGGAAGGAGGAGTAAAAACATGAGTTACCGGATTAATTACAGCAGGAATATAGTTGGCAATAAAGCCCCCGAAGCCAGGAAGAATAACACAATCCTGATCCGATAAAAGTGTGCTCAGATGTTTCTCAATGCTCATTTTCTTTTCCTTCTCTTTGATAAACAAAGCAGCCTTTAGAATTAGATGCTCAAATTCAGGGCGTTCCTGTTTATGTTTCCGTCCTTTTCTGAACCTGCTAAGATATGGCTAAAACAACAGAATTTCAAGAAATGTTGGTAAGTTTTGATAAGTCTTCCGGTGTGTCTATGCCAACAGTTTCAAAGTCAGTAATATCGGCGTAAATGCTGTATCCATTCCAAAGCCATCTGAGTTGCTCAAGTGATTCTGCCTGCTCAGGCGGAGCCATGGGAAGCCCGGCCAGTTTGGTCAAGACTTCAGTAAGGTAGGCATATATACCAATGTGCTTGTAAAAAGTACTGCTATTTAGCCATTCCTCCTCATTTTTACCTCTGATATATGGAATGGTTGACCTGCTGAAGAGCAGGGCTCGTTTGTCGCGCGCAAGAGAAACTTTTACTACATTGGGATTAAAGAGGTCTTCGTTTCGGGCAATCACTTTAACCAAAGTTGCGATTTCGGTTGCCGGATTATCAAAAAGCCTGACCACTTTTTCGATTTGTTCGGGTCTTATAAAAGGTTCGTCGCCTTGTATGTTGACGGCAATGTGGTAGAATTCTCCTGCCTTTTGCAGAATTTCTATGGTTTCGGCAATCCGGTCGGTGCCACTGGGATGATGTTCTGATGTCATAATCACCCTGCCACCGAATCCGGATACATGGTCAAATATCCTTGAGTCGTCGGTGGCAACCACAACAGTTTTCAGCAGACTGCACTCCGATGCCCGGCGATATACCCGCTCAATCATGCTCATTCCGTTAATGTCAACCAATGGTTTGCCCGGGAAGCGGGTAGATGCAAAACGGGCAGGGATTATGCCCGCGGCTGAGTATGGAAAATCAGAAGAGTCCATGAATTTCGGCATTGATTTTATCAATAACCACTGCGAGGTCTTCGGGTTTTTCAGGGATGTTGAGGTTATCTACTTCCACTATAAGCAGCTTGCCATGGTTGTACCCCGAAATCCAGGCTTCATATCTGTCGTTGAGGCTTTTAAGATAATCAAGTCGAATGGAATTTTCATAATCCCGACCTCTTTTCTGTATCTGATTGACCAGTGTTGGTACGCTGGCTCTGAGATAAATGAGGAGATCGGGTGGTTTAACAAACTGGCTCATCAGCTCAAAAAGGGAAGAATAGTTCTGAAAATCACGTGAACTCATCAGGTTCATAGTGTGCAGGTTAGGTGCAAAGATGTAAGCATCTTCATAAATGGTTCTGTCCTGTACAACTGTTTTTCCGCTGTTCCGTATATCAATTACCTGTCTGAAACGGCTGTTGAGAAAATAGACCTGCAGGTTAAAAGACCAGCGTTGCATGTCTTCGTAAAAGCTGGGGAGATAGGGATTGGTTTCCACATCTTCGTAATGTGGCTCCCAGCCAAAATGTTTGGCAAGCAGGCCGCATAGGGTGGTTTTTCCTGAACCTATGTTTCCGGCAATGGCTATATGCATTTAAATGGTATTTAAGTGGTGATTAAGTGTTTGATTATCAAGATTGATTTCCATTGACCAGGGCAAGAATCTCATCAATGTACTTACGGTCGTTGGCAAGTCTTGGAACTTTAAACTGACCTCCGAGCCGGTCGCGCGATTTGAGCCATTCATAAAAAGTACCCTTAGGTAATGCTCTTATGAGTGGTTCTGCAAGGATCATATTGTGGTAACGTTTGGCTTCGTAATCAGAATTAAGCGATTTTAAAGCGTTGTCGAGTACTTCAGTGAAATACCCCAGATCGTCGGGTTGTTTTTCAAATTCTATGAGCCATTCGTGCGCTCCGCTGCTTTTGTCAGAAAAATATACCGGAGCAGCAGTAAACTCATTAAGCATGGCACCTGTTTTGGCACAGGCACAGTCAAGGGCCTTTTGAGCATTATCAATGATCAGTTCTTCGCCAAATGCGTTGATAAAGTTTTTGGTGCGGCCGGTTATTCTGATGCGGTAAGGGTCGGTGGAAGTGAAAGTAACAGTGTCGCCTATTTTGTAGCGCCATAGCCCGGCATTTGTGCTGATGATCATAGCATAATTAATACCGGTTTTTACTTCGAACAGAGGAACCGGGGTGGGCTCCTGCTCGCCAAATTCATTCAGTGGAATAAATTCATAATAGATGCCGTAATCAAGCATCAGCAGCATATCCCCTGCATTATTTCTGTCCTGAATCCCAAAAAATCCTTCAGAAGCATTGTATGTTTCGAGGTAGTTCATAGGGCCATTGATAAGGCTATGGAACTGCTGACGATAAGGAGTAAAGCTAACTCCGCCGTGAATGAAAACTTCCAGGTTGGGCCAAACCTCCCGTATGTTGGATTTTCCGGTGATTTCAAGAATTCGTTTCAGCAGAACCAAAGTCCAGGAAGGTACACCGGTGATGTTGGTTACATCTTCGCGGCTGGTAATCCGGGCAATTTTTTCAATTTTTTGTTCCCATTCGCTCATCAAAGCTACCGAAAGGTCGGGAGTACGGATAAGCTCAATCCATGCCGGCAGGTTTTCCATCAGGATGGCAGATACATCCCCGACAAAGGTGCCTGTTTCAGGATTATCAGGGAAATGAGAGCCCCCCATCCCCAGCAGTTTTCCTGTAAATACACGTGTTTCGGGATTGTTGTTGCAATAAATGGATAACAAATCCTTGCCTCCTTTGTAGTGACACTCATCGAGAGCTTCCTGGCTTACCGGAATAAATTTGCTTTTGTCGCCGGTGGTACCTGATGATTTGGCAAACCACTTTATTTCGGTGTTCCACAATATATTTTGTTCGCCCTTGCGCAGGCGGTCAACATAAGGCCGCAGGTCTTCATATTCACTTACCGGAACTCTGGAAGCAAAATCATGATAATCTTCAATTTCAGAATACCCGAATTTTCTGCCCCATTCGGTATTGCGTGCAGCAAGCACAAGTTTCTTCAACCATTCTTCCTGAACGTCGTGCGGGTATTTCATAAATAGCTCAATCTGATGCATACGCTTCTTCATGAACCAGGAAATCAAAGAGTTTATAAGAGTCATTTCAGAGACAGTTGATATTACAAAAATACAGTAATAACTTGAACCATGAAAGTGGAGAGTGATTAACTTGTCAGTTTTAAATCTATTTTATCAGAAGGCGATGATTTCCTGCAGATAAGTATAAAATTTCAGAAATATTTTCTGAATCTGAAGGAGTGAAAGATTCCTGAATGTTATTGTTTAAAAGTTCAATCTGTTGGGTTAATTTTGCAAAAACACACCCCCTCACTATGAACATTGAAGAACTCCGTGAATTTTGTCTCTCGTTTCCCGGGACCTCCGAAGCTTTTCCTTTTGATGAAACTACACTTGTTTTTAAAGTGAAAGAGAAAATGTTTGCACTCACCGATCTTGAAGGCCCCTTAAGTGTAAACCTGAAATGCGACCCTGAACTGGCGCTGGAGCTCAGAGAGCGGTATACAGCAGTCAGACCCGGATATCACATGAATAAGAAACACTGGAATACAGTGGATGTGGATGGCTCAGTTTCTGACGCATTGCTGAAAGAGTGGATAGAAATGTCGTACAATCTGGTTCCCAAAAAGAAAGGGAAGTGATTCTTTTTGCCAGTTTTTATAGCTGGAAAAGATTACATTTGCAATGTTACTGATCCTTAACCCTTCTTTTTATGATTTGCTTCCCGAATGCAAAAATCAATCTGGGATTACGTATCCTGCGAAAACGGGAGGATGGTTTCCATGATATTGAAACCATCTTCTATCCCATTGGATTGAGCGATGCACTTGAGGTTGTCCCTTCTGAAAACGGCGAAACAATATTTACAGCTACAGGAATTAAACTCGATGGAAATCCCGCTGAAAATCTGGTTTTACGCGCCTGGCATCTCATTCAGCAGAACTATTCGCTGCCCGGGATTAAAATTCACCTGCATAAAGTTATTCCGGCAGGAGCCGGGCTTGGCGGAGGTTCATCTGATGCTGCATTTCTTCTGAAATTAGCCAGAAGGGTTTTTGCTGTTAAAGTCTGTGGTAATGAACTTCAGCAAATGGCCGCCGGAATAGGCAGCGATTGCAGTTTTTTTATTGACAACAAACCTGCTTTTGCATCGGGAAAAGGTGATTTATTAACTCCTGCTTCATTCAGCCTGCGCGGATTACATCTGTTATTAATAAAACCCGCTGTAATGGTACCGACTCCATTGGCATATAAACTGGTGGTTCCTTCAGGTGTTTCTTTGCCTTCGCCGGAAACGCTGCCAGCAGACCCAAAAGATTGGAATAATTTGCTGGCCAATGATTTTGAGACGGCCATTTTCGCTCAGTTTCCCGAAATTGGCAAGATAAAGCAAATGTTACTGGAAATGGGGGCCTTATACGCATCAATGAGTGGCAGCGGTTCATCAGTATTTGGATTATTTCGTGAAAAACCTGCTACTTTGCCTGCAGATTTCAGGGAAATGTTTGTTTGGCAGGAGCAACTCACCTGAACAGGTGTTTTTGCAGAAATTATTTCGGAGCAATTTTCAGGAGCCAGATTCCCAGCAGTCCGAATATTACATTGGGAATCCATACCGCAATTACCGGAGGCAGATTTCCAAAAGTTGCAAAAACGGTGGTTACCTGCATAAAGAGAATAAATGCAAAGCAGATGGTAATTCCCACTCCGAGATTAAATCCAATTCCACCTCTTACTTTCCGGCTGGATAGCGAAACCCCGATAAGTGTCAGCACAATGGTTGCAAAAGGAAAGGCAATCCGCTTATGTTTTTCAATTTGAAATTTCTGAAGATTGCCCGACCCGCGAAGTTTTTCCATTTCAATAAAATCGCGTAATTCTCTGTAATCCATATAGATGGCATCATCAACATCAACAGCGAAATCGCCCGGATTCAGGTTCAGCAAGGTGTCTTTTTTTGCACCTTTTGTAATTATTTCCGATTTCTCGCGTATTTCTCGCAGATTCCAGTTTTCAATGGTCCAAAGTCCTGTTATGCTGTCCCACTTCAGATAATCGCCGGTAAGTTTGCTGGTCATACCTGTGTCACTAAAGGTTTCGAGCGAAAATCTGAATCCTGATTTATTTTTTACATCAAAACTTTCAACATAAGCAAATACGCCGGGGCTTATTTGCATATGAATATTGGATTGATTGTTTTTTTTCTGACCTTTCAAATAGTTTTTCTGAAAATCCTGCATGTTTTTGCTGGTTTTCGGAATTACAAAATTGGTTAAGCCAAACGACATCAGAGCCAGAAAAAGCGAGGCAATAAAATACGGCCTCAGCATACGCCTGAAACTGACACCGCTGTTTAAAATGGCCACAATTTCGGTATTGGCAGCCATTTTGGAAGTAAAAAAGATTACAGAAATAAAAGTGAATAGAGCACTGAAAAGATTGATAAAGTAAGGAATAAAGTTGGCGTAGTATTTAAAAATAATGGCTTCAACCGGAGGTTTCTTCTCCATGAAGTCGTCAATTTTTTCTGAAATATCAAAAATGATAATAACAACTGCCAGCAGGGCAATGGCATAAAAAAATGTGCCAAGGAACTTGCGGATGATGTACAGGTCAAGTTTTTTCATAGACGCCCTAACAGGTAGTTGAAAACGTGATATTTGCCGGGTTATTATAATCTTTGTGCAAGTTGTTTTACCATTTTGTCTTTCCAGGTGCTGAAGGTGCCGTCTTCAATTTTTTTACGTGCTTCATTTACCAACCAAAGATAAAATGCAATGTTATGCTGACTGGCAATCATGGGGCCAAGTATTTCACCCGCAACAAACAAATGCCTGACATATGCCCGGCTATAGGCGCTGTCAACAAAAGATGGCCCATCGGGATCAAGTACTGAAAAATCGGCTTTCCATTTTTCGTTGCGCAGGTTTATGATACCGCGGCTGGTAAAAATCATTCCGTTGCGCCCGTTTCGGGTAGGCATTACGCAATCAAACATATCAACTCCCTGCGAAATGCCTTCAAGAATGTTTACCGGGGTTCCGACTCCCATGAGATATCTGGGTTTATCCTTTGGTAAAATATTACAAACCAACTCAGTAAATTCATACATGGTTTCAACGGGTTCGCCAACAGCCAATCCCCCGATTGCATTGCCTTCGGCTCCGCATGACGCAATTTTTTCAGCCGACTGAATTCTTAGGTCTTTGTAAACGCTGCCTTGCACAATAGGGAACAGGGTTTGGGTGTATCCATACAGACCCTCGGTTTCATTAAACCTGGCAATGCAGCGGTCGAGCCAGCGGTGGGTAAGCTGCATGGATTTGAGCGCGTAATCGTAGTCGCAGGGATATGGAGTACATTCATCAAATGCCATTATGATGTCGGCTCCGATCACCCTTTGAATGTCCATTACTCTTTCGGGGCTGAACATGTGTTTCGACCCATCAATATGCGACTGGAAAACTACACCCTCTTCCTTCATTTTGCGGCGGTCGGTAAGTGAATATACCTGATACCCGCCGCTGTCGGTGAGTATGGGTTTGTGCCAACCGTTGAATTTGTGCAATCCACCGGCTTCGCGCAATACATCGAGACCGGGCCTCA
>JANJXJ010000079.1 GCA_024709105.1 Lentimicrobium sp.
TAAAAATGCCTTAATCATAATTATTAATGAAATTCAAATTATCAAATGCTCAAGCCGCATGCCTACCAATTGCGGATTTGCGATTTACGATTTCGAATTTAAGCCCAATTTAAAACGATTAATACGAAGGACTGTCAGTTATCCATTCCGGTTTTCTGATTTTTGAATTATTTGCTCCGGTTGAGGCTACGTATATTATTGTCTTTCAAAAAACCAACCTTAGAAGGCTGCTTATGCAGATGCTGGTAAGGGTTGAGCACTGCCCAACTGAGGGCGAAGCGTCAAAAGTTTCGCTTTGCTTCACAAAAGCCAGCTGCATAGCAGGGCGCCCCCTCCCCTTTTACACAACACCATCTCAAAACAAAAAAATGTTTCAAACCATTCCAACTGATTTTGACTATATCTTTGCTAAAATTATTATCAGCTTTTCTGTCTTTACGCTGCATAATCTAATGTAAGCAGTCCGGGCAATTGTTAACCATTTAAAATCGCCCTGAAATTTAACATGAGTCTCTGTTAAACTAAAAATTAATCAAGGCATTATGACTGTAAAAATTGCTCTGATCCTTTCCATTGTACTGCAGTTTGCTGCAGCAATCATTGCGTTGTCGCTCACCCGCCGCACCAAAACCAACATTGCATGGTGGCTGATTTCCGCTGCTTTTCTGCTAATGGCTTTCCGGCGTGTGTTTGATCTTATGCAACTGCTTGACAAGGAATATACCTTTATTTCAACCATGCTGAGCACCTGGACTGGCATAGTAATTTCAATACTCATGCTCGGTAGCCTTATTTTTATCAAAAGAATTTTCAATATCCAGAAAAGGATGGATATGTTGCGAAAAGAAAATGAGAACCGGGTACTTTCAGCCATTGTCAGAACCGAAGAAAAGGAAAGACTCAGTTTTTCAACCGAACTGCACGATGGACTGGGGCCTCTGCTCTCATCGGTAAAAATGGCCATATCGGCAACGCTTAAAAAGCAAGATGATCATGCCGGGCATGAAATACTCCGGAACGCCGAAAAACTCATTGATGAATCCATCATCTCACTTAAAGAAATATCAAACAAACTTAGTCCGCACATTCTCAACAACTTCGGACTAAGCAAAGCCCTTAAATCCTTTATCTCTAAAATCAATACCGGCGAAAACCCAAACATTGAATTCAAAACCAATACCGATGGTCTCAGGTTCAGCTACAACACCGAGGTAATTCTTTACAGAGTGGTTTGTGAGCTCATTACCAACTCTTTAAAACATGCGGGAGCAAGAAACATTTACATCACCATCAACCACGAAGGCGATTTTATTAATGTTGATTATTTTGACGATGGCAAAGGATTCAACCCCGAAGTTGCCGAGTCTGACAAGGTGGGGCTGGGGTTTGCCAACATGAAATCAAGAATCATTTCGGCAAACGGAACCATTAAAATTCATGGTGTACCCGATGCCGGAATGCAGGTAAAGGTTCGCATACCCTGTAAAAGAATCTGATCGGCAGCAACACGAAAATATAATCTAAAATACCCTGTTTATGGAAGCCCTTACTGTTATTCTGGTTGATGATCACAGGCTTTTTCGCGAAGGCCTGCGTATGCTGCTCAATCAAATGCCCGTGATCTCTCAGGTATATGAAGCTTCTGATGGTGCGGAGTTCCTGCAACTGCTCGGTAAAACAAACCCGGGGCTGGTATTTATGGACATCAACATGCCGGTAATGAACGGCATTGAAGCATGCAGACAGGCTATGGCCATAAACCCTGAACTCAAAATCATTGCCTTGTCAATGTTTGCCGAAGAAGATTACTACACAAGTATGATTGATGCTGGTGCCTGCGGATTTATGCTTAAAAACTCAGGAATTGAGGATGTGGAAGAGTGTTTGAAGAGTGTGGCAGCCGGGCACAACTATTTTTCGCCCGAAATACTTGCCGGTATTGTAAAAAATCTGAGCCGCAAAAAGAAACCTTCACGCGTCACCGAACTCTCTGACCGCGAAGAAGAAGTTCTCTATGGCATCTGTCAGGGGCAATCGAACCAGGAAATTGCCGATGCCCTGAACCTTAGCAAGAGAACTGTTGACAAACACCGCGAAAATCTGCTGCTCAAAACTGGTTCGCGCAATACAGCCGGGCTGGTAATGTACGCCATCAGGCATGGAATTGCTGAAGTGTAAAAGTCAGCTTTACAACCTTACATACGTTTTTAAACGTACTGCTCAGTAGAAAGACGCATTCTGCAATTACGCTCAAATACTGTTCTTTAGCCGCTCTGGCTGAGGTAATTTTGCCGGATAAAACTACAAATCCGGCATGAAACTCAAATTCTGCAAATTGTATTTTCTGGCAGCGCTGATGTTTTGCTTTTATCAGTCGCAGGCGCAGTTTGATATTGAAGCACAATTGCGCAGCCGCGCCGAGTTGCGCGATGGCTATCAGAAACTGTCACCTGAGGGTGCCAACCCTGCCATACTGGTTTCGCAGCGCACCCGCCTCTCCTTTTCTTACAGCAGCCCGTTGCTCAAACTTAAGATTACTCCCCAGGATGTAAGGTTATGGGGTGATCAGTCGAAAATGAACAACGGGGTGGGCGACAATCCCTCACTTGATCTTTTTGAAGCATATGCCGAACTGAAACTCAGTAAAAATGCCATGATTTCTGCCGGCAGGCAACAGCTTTCATACGACAGCCGCCGCTTGCTGGGCGACCGCAACTGGAATCAGAATGGAATCAGCTACGATGCAGTGGTACTGAAAGTTAAACCCGGAGCGCTCAATCTGCATGCAGGTGCATCGTGGAACACACTTATTGAAGCCCCTTCCGAAAATCCATACCCGGCATCTCGCATCAAATCACTCAACTTTATCTGGCTGAACCGAAGTTTCGGTAAGAGTCTGAATGTGTCGTTGCTACATATTTCTTCGGGCGTTACAAGGTCAGATACCAGCAATCTGCTCAACTTCAGACATACTACCGGTGTATTTGCCGAATACAAAGGTGAAATTGCAAGAGCCTGGGGCAATGTTTATTATCAGTACGGTAAAAATCAAAAAGGCAATCAGTTGAATGCCTTGTTGCTGGATGCCGACTTGTCGTTTAAAGCCGGCCGGATTACCCCCGGACTGGGCATCAGTTACCTGTCGGGCAACAAACAACTGCCCTCTCAAAGCGGCGAAGATCACCTTTTTGATGTATTGTATGGCAACAGGCATCGCTACTTTGGATTTATGGATTATTTCAGAGCGTTTGCAAACGATACCAAACAGGGCGGACTGGTTGATTATTACCTGTGGCTGGATTACAAGTTCAGCGAAAAACTAAGCTTCAGAAACACACTACATTCCTTTGCACTTGCACAAACCAACCCTTCTACCCCCGAATCGCCGGAACTGGGCCTCGAAAACGACCTGATTGCGAGATACAGATTTGCAAGCTGGGGCGAACTGGAATGCGGTTATTGTTTCTTTGTGCCGACAGACAACCTCAGAGAGCTGCAGTCAGTTGAAAATGCGAACTTCTCTCAATTTCTTTACGTGCAGCTTATTCTTACCCCATCATTATTTAGTCAGCAACCAAAACCAGGAGAAAAATAATTATGAAAACAAAAAGCCTATTGCTGTTTATTGCAGTTGTATTCCTCTTCCCGGCTTGTGCGTCGCAAAAGAAAAAAGATCAGACCATCAGCCTGTCGGGGGCCTTTGCTCTTTACCCGCTTGTGGTAAAATGGACAGAGGAATACCAGAAAATCCATCCCGAAATCAGATTTAATGTATCGGGTGGTGGTGCCGGCAAAGGTATGGCCGATGCGCTGGCCGGAACAGTTGACCTTGGCATGTTCTCCCGCGAAATTTCTGACGAAGAAAAAGCAAAGGGAGTATGGTGGGCCGGTCTTACCATTGATGCTGTGGTACCTACCATCAGCGATCAGAACCCTTATTTGCAGGAGATCAAACTTAAAGGGCTCACCCGCGAAAAGTTTGCATCCGTTTTCCTGAACGACACTCCCGTTTTCTGGACCGGACTGCTTGGCCTGCCAACCCAAAGCAAGGATAAAGTGGCAGTCCTCACCCGATCAGATGCCTGCGGGGCTGCTGAAACCTGGGCAAAATATATGGGCGCAAAACAGGAAGACCTGAAAGGAATTGGCATTTTTGGCGATCCCGGCCTGGCCGAAGCGGTGATACGCGAAAAATTGGGCATCGGCTTCAACAACACTGCCTATGCCTACGACATCAGCACCGGCAAAAAACGACAAGGCATTGAAGTTGTCCCCATTGACATCAACGAAAACGGGGTGATTGATGCCGGGGAGAACTTTTACGATAGTTTTGCGGATGTACTCGGGGCCATTGCTGCGGGCATTTATCCCTCGCCCCCTGCCCGCGAACTGTATTTTGTTGCCAAAGGCAAACCCACAAAACAGTCAACCCTTGACTTCATACGCTGGTGCCTTACCGATGGACAGCAATTTGTAACCGAAGCCGGATATGTACCTCTGGAAAAGGCCAAAATAGAGGCATATCTGCAACAACTTGACCAATAAACCACTTCCTGAAAAGAACTACGCAAACATGGGCATTAGAAGAGTACTTGCCGACAGGATAAGCGGAGTGTGGATGATCACCTCGCTGGTTACCATACTGGCATTGCCACTCATCATTGGCGCCGGCTTGTACCTGAAAGCAGCTCCCATTATGGAGCAGCAGTCGCTGTACAGTCTAATTTTCTCATCGAAATGGGCACCTTCAACCGGCGAATTCGGATTCTGGCCTTTCATAGCCGGCTCTTTGTATGTTACGCTTTTTTCTTTTCTGCTCACGCTGCCGGTTTGTCTGTTATCAGCCATATATCTTACACGCTTTTCCTCTCCATTTCTTATAAGGATAATGCACCCGGTAATTGATGTACTGGCCGGATTGCCTTCGGTAATCTACGGGGTTTGGGGTGTGCTTATTATTGTACCAGCTGTTTCTGAATACATTGCACCGTTTTTCGGAACTTCTTCTCCCGGATATTCGCTGCTGGCAGGCGGAATTGTGCTGGCGGTTATGTGTATACCCTATGTGCTCAATATGCTCATCGAGGTGTTTAAAACGGTGCCAACAGGCCTGATAGAAGCATCTCTTTCGCTGGGGGCAACACACTGGGAGGCAGTCAAGCATGTAATACTAAAAGGAAACATTCCGGGTATAATTTCATCGTATGGACTGGGCATTGCCAAAGCCTTTGGCGAAACCATTGCAGTAATGATGGTGGTGGGCAATGTGGTTAAGATTTCGGCAAACCCCTTTGATGCAGCCTATCCTCTGCCGGCTCTCATTGCCAACAACTACGGCGAAATGCTGTCAATCCCTATGTACGATTCTGCGCTTATGTTTGCTGCTTTTCTGCTGCTGATCATCATTCTGGTTTTTAACCTCATTTTCAGGTATCTGATTCATAAAACCCGGAAACAATGAGAAAAATAAAAGCCATCGAAGAAAAGTTCTTCATCTGGTTGTCAGCATTTATGACCTATTCGCTCATTCTTGTGCTGGCCTTTATTATAGTGGTTATTTTCTACAAGGGATTTGATGCCCTCAACTGGGATATGGTGCTGAAAACACCCCGCGGAGGGTATTATTACGGTGGCGAAGGCGGCGTTCTCAACGCCATTGCCGGCTCACTTTACATTGCGGTGGGAGCCAGTATTATAGCCATATTTCTGGGTGTACCGGCCGCTTTGTATATCAATGTGCAGCTCATCCGTTACCGCAAAACTCAAAATACCATCCGCTATTTTCTGGATGCCCTGTGGGGAATACCTTCTATTGTTTACGGAGCCTTCGGGTTTACCCTGATGTTGTGGATGGGCATGAATGCTTCGCTGCTGGCCGGAATAATTACCGTGGCACTGCTGATATCGCCCATAATGGTGCGAACATTCGACGAGGTGCTCAGCACCATTCCCAAAGGCTTGTACGAAGCTTCGCTGGCACTGGGCAGCACACGCACCGAAACTGCTTTCAGAGTAATCTTTAAACAAGGCTTTTCGGGTTTTATTACGGCTGCACTGCTGGCATTTGGCCGCGGCATCGGCGATGCTGCATCGGTGCTTTTTACTGCAGGATACACCGACAACATCCCGGTTAATCTCGACGAACCTGCAGCTACACTGCCTCTTGCCATCTTTTTTCAACTGGGGTCGCCCATTCCCGAAGTAAGAGAAAGGGCCTTTGCATCGGCAGTTATTCTTACATTCATTATATTGATGCTGAGCTTCATTGCCCGGTATTTTGCAAAAAGGTATTCAAGAACCAACCTGAAATAAACATGTACACTCAACTTATTGATACCGGCACCGGCCAAAGCCCTCTTTCTTATGAAAAAACAGCACATCCTGCTGCGCTCAGGGTAGCCAATCTTAATGTTTTTGCCGGCGATCATCATATACTCAAAGAGATCAACCTTGAAATCCCTGCCCATGGCATTACGGTGTTGCTCGGGCCCTCGGGCTGTGGCAAAACCACCCTGCTCAAATGTATGAACAAACTCACCGACCTCTACAAAGAGCTGAAAGTGAGCGGCAACATCTTTATTGGCAACGACGACATACTCAATACTTCGCAAAACATACCTTCCATCAGGCAAAAAATGGGACTTCTGTCGCAAAGGCCCTACCCGCTTCCGGTTTCAATTTACAAGAATGTAGCTTACGGACTAAAAATCAAAGGAGTTCGCGACAAAAAGCTGATCAGTTTCAGTGTGGAGAAACATCTGCGTGAGGTCGGATTGTGGGAGGAGGTCAGGAACCGGCTCAATGCACCGGCTACCAGCCTCTCAATAGGGCAGCAGCAGCGGCTTTGCCTTGCCCGCGGACTGGCGGTTAAACCCGCCATTATTCTGGCCGATGAGCCAACCTCAGCACTCGATCCCATTTCCAGCAAAATCATTGAAAACCTCTTCAAAGACCTGAAAAAGCATTATACCATTATTCTGGTAACCCATGTATTGCGTCAGGCGGTCCGCCTGGCCGATCATGTAATTTTTATGTGCGACGGGCGCATTATTGAGCAAGGCAGTCCATCGGCACTCTTTAAAACCCCTCAATCTCATGAATTGCAGGCATATCTGATTGATGGCAACTGATGCCGGAAACTAATGGTTATCAAAACGGAAGTCACTTTTCCCCGCTATGCGGAATTTAGCTCCCACACCCGCCATCGGCGAGGGGGCTAGCGCTGAGCTCACCGCCCGTAAAGGTTCGGTTGCAATTCCGCTTTCACCACAACCAACTGTGAAGCACCATAGCATAAAAATTTACCTTTGTTCTTTCCAGCCTTCTCCAACATTCAATTTTCAAAATTTTCATTTCTCAAATGCTCAGGCCGCATGGCTGACAATTGCGGATTTGCGAATGCAAAATGCGAAATGCGGATTAGAAATCCAATTTTAATAAAAGCAACACCAAGGACAGTCAGTTTTCAATTCCGGTTTTCTGATTTTTGAATTATATTCTCCGAATTAGACTGCTAATATAATTGCCCTTAGCAAAGTCAACCTTAGAAGGCTGCTTATGCAGATGCTGGTAAGGGTTGAGCACTGCCCAACAGAAGGCGATAAAGCCTGAAGT
>JANJXJ010000093.1 GCA_024709105.1 Lentimicrobium sp.
ATTTCACCAAACCCTAAATGGGTTATTATTTTTAAGTAAAGGATTCAACAATCCATAAAACCAAAAAAGGCCATCCCGGAAGGACAGCCTTTTTGTTAAAAATTGGCGACGACCGGATCGAGTTCCGCGAATGCGGGGCGAGTCCCGCGAATGCAGGGTGTGTCCCGGATCGCATTGTTTTGCTCCTCCATGCCATTCACTTTTGCCATTATATTGCCGTTCAAGACATTAATGCACTTTAAAAAATGAATTCCAGCCAATTACACCCCAAGCCTGTAAGAAACCTTGATAAGGAAAACGTTGTGCGGATATATAGTGGAAAGGTGCTCCATATCCGGCCCGGGCCTGAACATACCCAATGTTTGAGTATCGGATCTTTTTTGCGACCAGACCAGATAAACGGATGATCCCGGGAGGTACTCCCAGCGGATTACCAGATTAGAAATAAAGTAAAATGCATTAAAATCAGGCTTATCGAATGAATAATCTTCAGTTTCGTTCAAATCTTCATCAACGTTATAAACTTCATCCTCTGAATTATAGCTCAATTGAGCTTCACTATAATTTCTGAAACGGTCCTGATACTTATCCGCCTTGGGGTCAGTAATCATTTTGTAGCTTGTGTATTTCCCGGCTGAGATAAACGGTTGGCCATAATACTGAATGGTAAGTTCAGGAGTAATTCCATAATTAATGCGTAACGGAACACCGATGGTCTCCTGATCAAGAGAAGCAAAAATATAGCGGTCTTCTCCCTGCATTTGGTTGGTTTCAATATACTGAAGCAAGGTATTGTTTTTACTGTAAAACGGCTGTATCGAAATATTGAGTGCATTCATGGGTGTCCAGGTTAAACGCAGCTTCAGGTTAAGGAAATTATTGGAATTTTCGTCCCCTTCAAACATACTCAGACTGGCGCCGGCACTGAATTTTCTGGAATAGTCTGTTGACAGCGAGGACCAGACGCTATTCCCGCCAGGAAGCAGCATTGCAGGGCCTCCGCGAAGAATATAGTTTGACCGTTGTGCAAAATCCCGGTTGAGCCCGATTGAGTAAGACCACTGATTGACAAACCGGCTGCTGGCACTCATGTTGATTCCTGAATATCTGTTATTCATTCCGAAATCCCAGCCACTCCATTGATTAAAATTCAAATTTATTTCCTTGAAGATATTAAATGGTTTATAATACCTGTAACCTACCCAGATAACCTGAAAGATATCATCTGACCGGCGTTGAAAACCGGCATCATTGATTTCAAAGCCCGGCGACCGCCAGTTGATCCAGGTGGTATAACGCCAGTTGCCGCTGCCGCCTTTACCGAATTCAACAATTCCGGCGTGTCCAGAAAGTGATTTTCGCGTCGGGTCATAACTGATGTAAGAAGCATCCGGTCTTTGAAAATACCTTGCCGATGCTTCCTGCGTTGCCTTTATGGCAGAGGTGTCACCAATCACATGGCTGAACATTCCTTTTATATTCAGGTAGTATGTGCGATCTTTCCAGGTATGGTTAAAATCTATACCCCCGGTATAGGCCGATTTGTGAAGGTTGTTCATGGCAGCGTCATCAATATCGCGGTTAACCGCAGTAAACATACCGCCAAACTTGGTGGTTCCCTTATTAAAATCTTTCTGAAGACGGCCAATAAAATAGTTTGTTACGGGCTCAATATCAACTTTTTCCTGCTTCTCCGAAATGATTACTTCGGCTTTCTCGCGCGATGTAATGGATTCAAGCACGCCAACCGACCATCCTTTGCTGGTTTTTCCGGTCAGTTTAAAAGCTCCTAGAATGGTAGTATTGGCGGGAGCTTCGTAATAATCATAGTCTGATAAATCCCGGTGAGGTGAGCGGCCAATGCGACGCGAATAAAAAAGGTTGTCGCTCGACGATTCATTATCTCCGGGAGTAACTCCAAAGCTGAGTATATTCCGGCCTTCCACAAAAAAAGGACGCTTTTCATCAAAATACGATTCAAATGCTGTAAGGTTCACCTCAGAAGGGTCGGCTTCCACCTGTCCAAAGTCAGGATTGATGGTAAAATCCAGAATCATATTGTTTGTAATACCAATCTTACCGTCAAACCCGGCTGAAATCGCTGAAGACTTCCCTGTTCTGAAAGGATTACTTTCTTCCTTTTCATATCTTTCTGTGGAAGCAACCAGATAAGGCATCAGTTCGATCTGACGCTTAGGTTCAATTCCCCTCAGCCCTTCCAAAGTACCAAACCTGCTTACCCAATTGGAGGCATCGCGTGGAATAGGCTGCCAGATATCTACCTCATCATGTCTCTGAATATATCGAATTACCTGCAAGCCCCAGGTATGTATTTCTGCATGTGAAAACCTGAGCTGACTGAGCGGAATCCTCATTTCGGCAGTCCAGCCAGAGCTGGATGATGCAGATCGCCCGCTCCATACGGCATCCCATGACATATCACTTTCGTTACCATCAACATTTACACCGTCTATTTTAACTCCGGCGGCTGTTACCCAGAAAAAGAAGGCAGTAGTTTTATCGAAATAGCTGTCGAACTGAATGCCCACCATATCGCCTTCCATCTCATCGCGGCGCGATAACCTGCGGCTGATTTTTTCCGGCTCAGTTTCCTGTACCTTGAATGCAACATAAATATGGTCATTATCGTACATTATTTTAAAACTGGTCTTTTGTGATCCTGGTTGACCTTCTGAGGGTTTCTGCTGAACAAATCCCGAATCCCATCCATCATCGGGCCACTCAAGTTCATTAATAATGCCATCTGCAACCGGTGGATTACCGGTCACACGCGACGGAGTATAGGATTTCAGGCTATCGTTAACAGCAAATATCTGATTGATGCCAATCAGCAACATCAGGGAAATGAAAAAAAGTAGTCGCATAAGAAATTTATTTCTGTCAATAAAGACCCGATTTCAGCCTGATTGTTACAATAAAACTATGCCATATTTACCACATTGATTTACAACCCATTAAATTACATAAGCACAAATAAATGAACGAAAATGAAGATGGGTTGTCCGATGTTGAACAACTCAATTTGAGGTCCTATAAGAATCCGGTTTCCGGTTTCAGTTTTCAGTTTTATATTAGTAGCTAAGCGGAAATTAACTTCTTATCACAGCTAAGCGGAATTTAGCTAACGCTGAGCTCACCGCCTGGGGCGGTTCGGTTGTAATTCCGCTTAACCAAATCCATTTTCAAGGTATGGTCTTATTCTTACCAAACCTCAGCTAAGCGGAATTTGCAATTCCCAGCTAAGCGGAATTTGTAATTCCGCTCAACCAAAACCTTATTCATGGTATGGCCTTATTTCACCAAACCCCAGCTAAGCGGAATTTAACTTCTTATCACGGCTAAGCGGAATTTAGCTTCGCTGAGCTCACCCGCTTTCGCTGCACTACTGCGGGGCGCGCCTACGGTTGGTTGTAATTCCGCTTTGAACTTTGCCGAATTTTCAAACCATACTATTAACAAAAACGAATTCTTAAAAAAAACGAGACTTATCGCCCACATATAATTCTGAAATTACAACAAAGAAAACACTGTTATCCCGGAAAAAGTAAGAGATTACCTTCGGTGAACTCTCCGCTTGTGGCGGTTCGGCTCTACGCTAACGCACATAAAGACAGTAACATACGTAGGTTTATAAGGGGAGGAGGCTTGGTGTCGGCTTAGCCACCACCAAGCCCCCTCCTCAAAAACCTAGAACATTGTCATTCTGATCGTAACGAAGTGGAGAGAAGAACCGACCAAAGGCGTGCCCCGCAGTAGTGCAGCGAAAGAGGGGGAGCTCACCGAAGGTAATCTCTAAGAGCGTTAACATGTTTTTCCGGGCAGTAGTGTAAAGAAAATTATATAAAATTTGGTTATGACAGCATTTCAAATTCAATTCATCTTGGTTTGATATTCGTGTCAGGACAGTACCATCTTAAAATAATATATAAGCAATAAAATATTTCAATTTTGAAGCTGGCTGAGTTAAAACACAAAAGCACTATCCGCCAAAGGCTTTGGTTGCTATACAATCGGAATGAAACAATAAAAGTGGTTAAGGAAAAAAAATGCTTAGGAGTTCCACACAGCAAATCATTTACCAAAGATATATTGTGTTTAAAAGAAGAAAAGTGGGGGGGTGAAAAATAAGCCACCATTTGATAAAAAAAAAAACCAACCCAAAATAAAAAATTTATTGGAATGAAAATTTAAATGAACCAGCCTTTAAATAAAA
>JANJXJ010000115.1 GCA_024709105.1 Lentimicrobium sp.
TTTCACTAATCTCTTTTTTTTTTTCTTCTTGTGTGGGGGGGGGGCGCCCCCCCCCCCCCCCCCCACGCCCCTTCTCCTGGAATAATCCGGGCTAAAGCATGCCACCCATTCCGGACTAAACCAGGCCACCCATTTTATTTAAATGTCTTTCAAATCCCCTTTAAAAGGCGTTTAAATGTAGTTTGAAAGGTTTGAGATGGATAAAATGGATAGTTTTGGGGCTTAAGGTTGAATTCTTTTCTTAGTTACATTATAGCATTGCTAAAGTTTATATATTTGAAGTGGTGTTGGTTTGCTGTTCAACCGAAAGATGGCGGGTGCATTTATAAAATATATGTGGTGCAGCGGGTATTTCATGGTTGAAACACATGAAAAAAACTTTGGAAACATTAAACTGGCGATAACTAAAAACTGAATTTCTGAACGTGAAGTCAATTGCTTTCATTGATACTGAAATTGAACCAAAGAGTCGCAAGGTTCTTGATATAGGAAGTGTCAAGGGTGATGGAAGCCTGTTTCACAAATCTTCGGTTGCTGACTTTATTCAGTTTCTTAACGGAACCCAATTCATTTGCGGACACAATATTTTTAACCACGACATCAAATATATCGGAAAAGCGCTCTATGACGCAGGAATAAGCTCTTCAAACATCATTGACACGCTGTTTCTCTCGCCCCTGCTGTTTCCGGCCAAGCCATATCATGCTTTATTAAAAGACGACAAACTGCAATCAGACGACATTAATAATCCTCTGAATGATTCCATCAAAGCAAAAGATTTGTTCTATGACGAAGTGGCTGCCTTCCATCAGACCGACGAAACACTACAACGAATTTTCTACTTGCTGCTGAACAACAAAAGGGAGTTCCAGTCCTTTTTCCGTTTTATATCGTACCAATGTGAGGCCACAAATCCTGAGACACTGATTCGCCTGAAATTTGAAAATGAAATCTGTAAACACGCTGACCTATCTAAAATAATTTCGGAGCACCCCATTGAACTTGCCTACTGCCTGTCGCTCATAAACGCATTTATTAAACACAAAAAGATTCATTCCATCACACCGCCCTGGGTGCTTAAGAATTATCCGGAAGTAGAAAAAATTATGTTTCGCCTGCGCAACCAGCCTTGTGTGCGTGGTTGCGAATACTGCAGCAATGCCTTCGACATACACAAAGGCCTGAAAAGGTTTTTTGGCTTTGATTCGTTCAGAACCTACGCAGGCGAACCACTTCAGGAAAAAGCGGTGAAAGCAGCGGTTGACAACAAATCAATTCTTGCTGTTTTTCCGACCGGCGGAGGCAAATCAATCACCTTTCAGGTGCCTGCACTGATGAGCGGTGCAGCTGCCCGGGGCCTTACGGTGGTGATTTCTCCCCTGCAATCGCTTATGAAAGACCAGGTTGACAATCTCGAGAAAACTGGAATCACAGATGCCGTTACCATAAATGGTTTGCTTGACCCGATTGAAAGAGCAAAATCCTTTGAACGTGTTGAGGATGGCTCAGCGGCCATTCTTTACATCTCTCCCGAATCACTCCGTTCACGGACAATAGAGAGATTAATTTCAGGCAGGAAGATTGCCCGCTTTGTTATTGACGAGGCACACTGTTTTTCTTCCTGGGGACAGGATTTCAGGGTTGACTATCTGTACATCGGCGACTTTATAAAACGTATTCAGGAGCAGAAAAATCTTGATGACGGTATTCCGGTTTCGTGCTTTACGGCCACTGCCAAACAAAAAGTGATAGAGGACATCCGTGAGTACTTCAGGGAAAAACTTTCTCTTAATCTTGAACTCTTTACTTCCAAAGCTTCAAGAACCAATCTTCACTACAACGTTTTTGAGAAGGGCAACGAGGAAGAAAAGTATCAGGCAACAAGAGATTTGATTGAGGAAAAGAATTGCCCGGCGATAATTTACGTTGCAAGAACACGCACAGCATACCAACTTGCCGAACGCTTAACCAAAGATGGGTTTAATGCCAGGCCCTACCATGGCAAGATGGACAAATTGGAAAAAACCGTAAACCAGGATTCGTTTATCAGTGGCGAAACCAATATTATGGTAGCAACCTCGGCTTTCGGAATGGGAGTGGACAAAAAGGATGTTGGCATGGTGATTCATTATGAAATTTCCGATTCACTCGAAAACTACGTTCAGGAAGCAGGAAGAGCCGGCAGAGATGAAAAAATTGTTGCTGACTGCTTCGTGCTCTTCAACGAGGAAGACCTCAGCAAACATTTTATTCTGTTGAATCAAACCAAACTTTCCATAAAAGAGATTCAGCAAGTATGGAAAGCCATAAAAGACATTACCAGATTCCGGTCAACGGTTTCGAACTCGGCATTGGAAATTGCACGAAAAGCAGGCTGGGACGACAATGTGGTTGAAATTGAAACCCGCGTAACCACAGCCATTGCCGCTCTGGAGGATGCCGGGTATCTGAAGCGCGGGCAGAATATGCCCAGAATCTTCGCCAACAGCATACTTTCAAAAAATGCGCAGGAAGCAATTGACAAAATCAACGCTTCTGACAGGTTTGAGGAAAAGCAGAAAGAAAAAGGCATCCGCATCATCAGGAAACTCTTTTCAAGCAAAAGCAGAAAGGAGTCGGCTGAAGATACTGCCGAGTCAAGAATTGATTACATCAGCGACCATCTGGGCATTGTAAAGGAAGAGGTGATAAACATTGTAAATCTTCTGCGCGAGGAAAATATCCTGGCCGATGCAAAAGATTTAACTGCCTTTATCCGAAAGGGCGAAAACAAAAATCGTTCTATACACATAGTTGAATCGTTCGGCAAAATTGAAAATTTTCTTTTGCCGCTTATTGAGGAGCAGGAAAAAACATTCCACATCAAGGAGTTGAACGAGGAAGCCGAACTTGATGGCTGCTACGATGTATCGCCAAACAAGATCAAAACCATCCTCAATTTCTGGGCCATCAAAAATTGGATCAAACGGCAGAACATTCAGTACTCACGAAACCACATTGCCGTTATTTCGCTGCATCCGCGCGAATTGCTGAAAGAGAAGCTGCAGAAGCGGCACGAATTGGCAAAGTTTATTATTGAATTTCTTCACGAGAAGAGTGTTTTTAATGTAACCGAAGATGATGCTGAAAAAGATGAAGTTTTGGTTGAGTTTTCGGTTCATGAATTAAAAACCGCTTACGAAAACCACCATAGCCTTTTTAAGCTCGTAGTCAGTGCCGATGATATTGAGGATACCCTCTTTTATCTTTCAAGAATTGAGGCCATAAAAATTGAAGGCGGCTTCCTGGTGGTTTATAACCGGCTCACCATCGAACGGCTGGAACAGGACAACAAAAAACGTTACAAGGTTGAAGATTATCAGAAACTGAATCAGTTTTACGAAAACAAGGTTCAGCAAATACATATTGTTGGTGAGTATGCCAAAAAAATGATAAGCGACTACAAAGATGCTTTGCAGTTTGTCGAAGATTATTTTCAGCTTAACTATCAGTCGTTTCTCAATAAATATTTTAAAGGCAGCCGTCAGAACGAAATCAGGCGCAACATAACACCTGCCAAGTTCAGGCAGCTGTTCGGCGAACTTTCGCCAACTCAATTAAAAATTATAAACGACAATGAATCCAAACACATTGTTGTGGCTGCCGGCCCCGGTAGCGGAAAAACCAGGGTACTTGTTCATAAACTGGCCTCATTGCTCCTGATGGAAGATGTTAAACATGAGCAATTGCTTATGGTTACATTTTCAAGAGCAGCAGCAACTGAATTTAAAAAGCGCTTGCTGAAACTGATTGGCAACGCTGCAAATTATATCGAAATAAAAACCTTTCATTCCTATTGCTTCGACTTGCTGGGCAAGGTTGGCAATCTGGAAAAAGCCGGCGAAGTTCTGAAAAAAGCCGTCGAAAAAATCAGGAACAAAGATGTTGAGCCCGGCCGTATTACAAAAACCGTTCTGGTGATTGACGAAGCGCAGGATATGGACGAAGATGAGTTCAGCCTGATCAGCGCCCTGATGGAACAGAACGAGGAAATGCGGGTGATTGCCGTTGGCGATGACGATCAGAATATCTATGAATTCAGGGGAGCAAATTCAAAGTATCTGGAACAGTTTGTTACGGCCAATAAAGCCGTGAAGTATGAATTGCTTGAGAACTACCGGAGCAAAAGCAATCTTGTGGAATTTACAAATCAGTTTGTGGCCGGAATCCAATACCGTTTAAAAACCAATCCGATTCTTGCAAAACAAACCGGCAACGGAAGAATAAAGTTGGTCCGCTATCAAAGTGGCAATCTCATTACGCCGCTTGTTTATGACATTTTCACCACCGAACTCACCGGAACCACTTGTGTGCTTACAAAAACCAACGAAGAAGCACTTCAAATCACCGGACTGCTGTTAAAAAATGAAATACAGGCCAGGCTCATTCAGACCAATGATGGCTTCAGCCTGTATAATCTCCTGGAAGTCAGATTCTTTTTAAATCAGCTGAATCAGGCTGATGATGTTTATATAATCAGCGACGATGTGTGGGATGATGCCAAACGCGAGCTGACCGAAAAATTCAGCCGAAGCAGCAGGCTGGAAATTTGCCAGAATATCCTCAGGGATTTTGAAGCGACCAATCCAAAAAAGAAATACAAATCCGATCTTGAAATCTTTATCCGCGAATCTAAGCTTGAAGATTTTTATAACGAGGGCGGCGAAACAATTTTTGTTTCAACCATTCACAAAGCAAAAGGCAAGGAGTTCGACAACGTTTTCCTGATGCTTGATAATTTTAATGCCTCCTCCGACCAGGCCCGGCGACAGCTGTATGTGGCAATGACAAGAGCCAGACAGAACCTCATCGTGCACCTTAACTCCGGCTTTCTTGATCATCTATCAGCAGCAAATCCCGAACGCATTTCTGACCATGAAATCTACCTGCCACCCAAAGACCTGGTCATGCATCTGACCCACGAACATGTTAACCTCGGCTATTTTGAATATGTGCAGCACCGCATGAGAAACATACAGTCGGGCGATTCACTTACCCTGGCCGGTGAAGGATGTAAAAATTCCAATGGCGAACTGGTATTGAAGTTCTCGAAAAAATTCCTTGACACCATTGAAGGAAGAAAACGAAATGGGTATGAACTAAAAAGTGTGAAAGTAAATTTTATAGTTTACTGGTTAAATGAAGAAACACAACAAGAGTCAAAAATCATTTTACCCGAACTTTACATTGAAAAACAACTGAATGAGGAATAAAAGCACCATGGCCTGATATTGGTTTTATTCCGGAGCAAAGCAGGACACCAATTCTATTTAAATGTCTTTCAAATCCCTTTTAAAAGGTGTTTAAATGTAGTTTGAAAGGTTTGGGATGGATAAAATGGATAGTTTTAGCACCTGAAGTTGAAATTATTTCTCTGTTATTCAATGGAATTGCTAAAGTTTATATTTTTGGGGTCGAATTGGCTTGTTGTGCAACTATAGAATGAAGATCGCATGGATGAAAAATACACAGTGCCGC
>JANJXJ010000124.1 GCA_024709105.1 Lentimicrobium sp.
TTTTCAATTACATCTTCGGCTTTGTCCTTAACATTTGAGCCGAATTCTTTAACCTTTTCGCCGGCTTTTAATGCAGCTTCCTTTACATCGCCCATCACATCATCCAGCTTTTCGGCAACTTCCTTGGTAATTTCTTTTGCCGATTCTATTGTTTCGGAAGCTTTTTCTTTTACTTCCGCTGATTTTACTTCTGCTACTTCTTTAGAAGTGCCGAAGAGTTTTTTTAAAGAGTTCAGGAATCCCATAGTTATGTTTTTTGGTGATAAGCAAAGATACAGAAAAATCGTATGAAACAAGCTTGATAATTATCGTACTCTCTTCATTTTTAGGTCACCAGCAATCTGATGGAAGCGGTTAAATAAAAAGATTTGATTTGAACACAAATCTTGCTTTCAGCCGTGCAACAATTCTCTTATGGCCATCCAGGCCATTAGTCCTGCACCTGTTTCCAGACTTGATTCGTCAACATCAAACTGATCGGTGTGTAAGTTGTGGATGATGCCCCGGCTTTCATTTCTGATGCCTAAGCGGTAGAAACACGAGGGCACTGATTGTGAGAAATATGCAAAATCCTCGGCAGTCATTCTAAGGTCAAGGTCCATTACATTTTCAGAGCCAAGATATTCGGTAGCATATTGTTTGGCTTTAGCAGTGGTTTGTTCATCGTTCACAAGGAATGGGTATCCTTTGTCAATGAACACTTCGCATGTACCGCCCATACCTTCGGCAATGGAAGCCGCCATTTTTGTGATTTTCTGATGTGCTTCCAGGCGCCATTTTTCATCAAAAGTACGCAGTGTGCCATCGAGTTTTACTACGTTGGGAATGATGTTGGTGCGCCCTTCGGCTATAAACCGGCCAAAGGACAATACTGCAGGCAACTGTGGCGGTGCATTGCGGCTTACAATCTGCTGTAACGCAACCAGTATGTGGGCTGCAATCAGCACCGGATCAACATTGAGTTCGGGTGTTGCACCGTGCCCGCCCCTGCCCTTTACAGTAAGGTAAACTTCATCGGTCGAAGCCATGTATTTCCCGGGTTTCATCCCAACTTTTCCGGCCTCCAGCGTGGGCAGAACATGCTGTCCGAACATGGTTGAAGGAACCGGATTTTCCAATACTCCCTCTTTGATCATCATGGAGGCTCCTCCCGGAAATTTCTCTTCGGAGGGTTGAAAAATCAGCTTTACAGTTCCTTCAAAACTATTACTTAACTCGTTGATAATTTTTGCAGCACCCAGCAAACTGGTCATATGTACATCGTGTCCGCAGGCATGCATAACACCCCGATTCTGAGATGTATAACCAGTTTGATTTTTTTCCAGTATCGGCAAGGCATCCATATCAGCCCTGAGCGCAATCACTTTCTTTTCAGGATTTTTCCCTTTGATCAAACCCACAACGCCATGCACTGCAATACCGGCTGTGAATGGGATGCCGTATTCCTTCAATTTCGACTGAATATAAGCCGATGTTTTTTCTTCCTGCATCGAAAGTTCGGGGTACATATGCAGATGCCGGCGCACCGCTACCAGCTCCTGCTGCAAATCAGCTGCCTTGTTTCTGACTATTCCGGCCAATTCTGTAATGGATGCCATGGGTTTGGTTGTTTGATGGATTAATGCTTTCCAACTGCTGGATTGCTGTTTTTATCAGCGAATGAAGGGATTGCTTACTTTTTCGAAGCCAATACTGGTTTTTGGCCCATGGCCGGGATATACTGTGTAATCATCGGGCAGGGTAAATAATTTGCGCTCAATGCTATCCATCAGCAAATCGAAATCACCGGTAGGAAGGTCTGTCCGGCCAATGCTTCCATAAAACAATACATCGCCGGCAACAATGAATTTTTGTGCATGATTTACCAGACATATACTTCCGTTGGCATGGCCCGGCGTGTAGCGCACTTCAAGTTGCGAATTACCAAAACGCAGAATTTCGCCATCATTCACAAAAATGGCAGGTTTTCTTACTTCATCAATACTCAGCCCGAAAACTGAGCCGAACTCATGTGCTGTTTCCCAGAACAAACGGCTCTCTTCATGACCAGTTGGTTGCAAATTGTATTTTGTGCAAACAAAATGGTTGCCGAGGATATGGTCAACATGAAAATGGGTATTGATGAGTGCAACCGGAGTTAAATTATTTGAAGATACGTATTCTTCAAGGATTTGCTTTTCCTGTGCTGAGTGGCAGCCGGGGTCTATAATCACACATTCGCCCGACTCATCGCTCAGAACAAATGAATTTACCGCAAAAGCATTGAAAACGAAGATTTTAATATTAATCATTTTGCAAAAATTTACAGTTGCAAAGGTAAGTATTTGCCTTTACCATTGTAATAAACAAACAGCCGGTGGTGTGCCGGCTGTTGTGAAATTTCATTTGTGTTCTTTATTCAGCGATCAATTCAAACTTTGCCAGCGGAGCCATACGGGCTTTGTTCAGGTGCAGTCCATCAGGGCTGAGTGTGTAATTGTCGGTCATTTCAAGAATTTTGAACAACTCCTGTTCAATATTCATATTGGGGCATGCCATCATGGTTGAGCCTATTTTAGAGAATGAAATGCGGCCCATGGGTTTAAGCTCGTAATTTCCGAAAAAGCTGTTGCATCCGGCATAGCCACTCATTCGGTTTTCATCTTTTTGAAGTGTGATAAAATATTCCCGTCCGTCGGTGTTTGTGTTAACTACAGGCCGGCCGTTCATTTCCACAAGTTTCCAGCGTTTGCCAATCAGGTCTGCCTCTGATAATTCTCCGTGCACTTTTTTAAGTTCATAAGCGTCTTTAAGTTCTCCGGTAATGACTTTGCCCTCCATATCCAGCTGAACTAATTTGTTTTCGCCAACCAGATAACGTGCCGGAGCATTGGTAATTCCCTGCATGGTGATGCTGCTGCCGCCCTTGTCCCAGGCAAAATTTCCGCTTTCTTCAAACGGGGTTATACTTTTGCCTTTGTAAACGGTTGTACGTTTAAATGTGAGGTCTTTGCTCAGCGAAATGGTTGTAATAATTCCCTCGCAATCGGCACAGGGTAAAGTGCCGGTGTAAGTGCCCGGCCAGTCAAGCGAGTTTTGGCTGTTATCGCCAACAACAATGGCCTGCGGGGCTTTGGGAGCTGTTGTTTTCTGTTGTGTTTTGCACGCTGCGAACATCACAGGAATCAAAATAACCAGAATGAATGTCAGCTTTTTCATAAGATTTGGTTTAAAGTTTGAAGAATATGGGTTTCAACCTGTTTGGATAAAGGGTTTATTATCACCCTTTAACATTTAACCGGTGATTATGTTTCGACAAAAACCCATCAGACATCAGATATTGGAATAATGCCGGAAATGATTCTTTTTGAGTGTTAAAGTACAAATATTCTGCCAGAAATAATCAAATGATTTTTTTGCTCTGAACCTCACACAAAGCCACAGCCGTATTAAAACAGGTTGTTACTGAATGAAAAGACTGATTTCTCTTTCCAGGCTTCCTGAATTTAACTATCTATATCCTCTGCCTGTATTCATGTTTATTGTCAGCCCAGCTGAAACAAACGTCTTTTTTGCAAAGAGGTTTTTTCCAAAGTCTCCGTCTTCAGCAGCCCAAAAGGAACCCGAGAAGTAATGTCCGGCCTGCAAATAGAGCCCAGCTGTTTCACTGAAATTGTACTTAACTCCGGCATGTCCTCCGAGTGCTTTAAGACTAAATTCTGCACCAAGATACGGGTCAATTCTCTCGCTGAGGTTCAACGATCTGCTAAAGTGCAGTCTGAGAAAAGCAGCCAGATCAATTTTTGCGAAAACACTGGAAAAATTGTCGGACTCATCCTGGCCTTCATTGGCTTTACTTAACAGTACCGTAAGTTTTGATCCAAAAGAAAACATGTCACTGAAACCATTGTCAGATTGGATTTCAATCCCGAATTTATCACCAACCATGGATGCTCCGGCAAATATTTTAGTGTCGCCTAATCCATCGTATGCCTGAGCTAGCAATTTTAAAGAGCCAGCAAACAGTAAAGCCAGAATTAAAAAAAAGTGTCTTTTCATGATCAGGATTTTTTATTGTATGTTGTACGAGATTTTGTTTATAAAAAATATTTTTCTTTTTCTCTTAGTTTCTTTGTTTGCGATAATCTGAATACCGTAAGCCAGAAAGTGATTATCGTACCATAAATCTACGTTCGAAAACGATTGCTTTACTTTATCGCCTTGCAGATAAGTGTCGATGATTTCGGTTGATTTATCTTTTATTATGTCTCCCGTTGTTTCATCAAATACTTTGTACCAAACTTTGTCTCTGTCAGAAAATGCAAGTTCTGCTGATTTGTCTTCCAGCCTGAAAGAAATGAATTTTACTACCTTGAATGGTCTGCTGGTTGACCACATGGGGAATGTATTGTCCCACATAAGCTTCCCTGCACGATCGAACCTGGCCAGGGTAGCGTGCGTGTACTGATAGCCGTCAAATACAGTGTGAACCTGCACTGTTTTTCCAACTGTGGTGGTGTATGTGCGGTAGGTCGGATAAAAGGCTTCACCAAGGAAAATATAACCATCTTCCGACTCAATAATCGGGTGTGTAACAATACTGTAATTCATCAATAATTCCTCCCCTTTACGGGCCTTGGTATTTTTCTTTCGTTCAATCTTATCCTGCTTTTTTTGTGACAGATAGCTGGTGAAGTTCTTCAATTCAAGGAAATTATAGAACTTAATAAAATTCAGTTTTTTGTTTTCAACTTCACCAATAAATACTCCCTGCGATCTGGCAGAACGTGTTTTTGAAAAGGTGCCGGTGATCACATACTTGTTCTGGATTTTTGTTGCAGCAACAGAAATCAGTTTTTCGCTTACAGTTTTTGTTACATTAAAAATCTCTTTCTGCCGGCCACCCATATCGAATATGGCTATGTAGAGATCTTCATTGTTTTCATTTGAAATGGCACTTATAAAAACCATAATTTCATCGTCAAACACCTGAAAATCGAGGATAGAAAGCATTTTACTGCGAAAAGAGCCAACCTTAACCGGAACATACTTCGTTTTACCCGAAGTCAATTCCACAATCAGTATACTTTTTTCTTTTTTGCCAGCGCAACTGAAAATTGCTTTGCCATTGTATACTTTCATATTGCTTAGCTCACCTAAGTCAGCCAGCTTCCCTTCGGTTTTACGACATTCCTGAGAATTTGCATCAGAAGCAATAATTGCAAAATAGTCTCTTCTGTTGCGTATTAAAGTGTAATTTACTCCATCCTTGTCGTATGAATCTGAATAAAGTACGCGCTCTTTTACCGGAATAGATACCGATTTAATCAGCTGCATATCAGTAGAATAAAAATCATTTTTACACCCAATCAGGCCTTTTTCAGCCTTTATCTCAAAAGATTGTAATAAAAACCCTTTTTCTCCCAAAGGATAAACCATCTCATTCTGATAATCATCTTTCAGGTCAATTTCAATTCGTTGTTCGGGAGTTTGAGAAAAGGAACCGGCCATCCACAGGCTGAATGTTACCAGTAATAACAGTTTAATTTTCATAATGTAAATTTTTGAAAAATAAATGAATATAATTTTGAGAGTTTGAAAACGGTTTATGAACAGCTTCTTTTAAAATTAAGCTATACAAGTTTAAAAATGCAAAGTCAGAATGTTTTACGCCAACACTTGTCTTATGCCTGAAAATCCTGGCAATATTAAGAATTCCCCAGGATAATTAAAACAATTAAGCATAACT
>JANJXJ010000213.1 GCA_024709105.1 Lentimicrobium sp.
GGCAAAAGAAATTACCAAGGAAGTTGCCGAAAAGCTGGATGATGTGATGGGCGATGTAAAGGAAGCTGCATTAAAAGCCGGCGAAAAGGTTAAAGAATTCGGCTCAAATGTTAAGGACAAAGCCGAAGATGTAATTGAAAAGCTCGATGAAAAAGCTGCAGAAGTAGTTGACAAACTTGACGAAAAACTTCGCGCTACCCTTGATAAAGAGGAACAAGCAACAGTAGTGGAAGACGAGCCTGCAACTCCGGCTGAAGAGGTTGCGGCAGAGATAGTTCCGGTTGCCGAAGACGCACCAGTTCCGGCAGAAGAAAATCCAGCTGCAGAAGAAACAGAAGAAGAAGGGAAGGAAGTGAAGGAATAATTTTATAAGACATCCAATGTTATTGCGCCGGAGTAATTCCGGCGTTTTTATTTTTGCCTGATCGCGAAATAAAATCACCAAACAACCTTTTATGTTTTGGATGGTTAAATCTATTGCAACTAATTCCTCTATATTCTTGAAATGATGCTTTCCATAATACCCCTTACCTGCGACCTGCTCGAACCGCTGATGCTCAATCCGGGGGAGGCTCATCGTCACGAACATGAAGAGTTATGGATTATAACCCATGGGCAGCCTTTTCATAGTATTGATTTTAATGAAGAGCAGCTTTCTTCGCCTGTAATTGTGTACATCGCGCATGGAAAGGTACATTCACTGCGGCCCGACCATGAAACACGGGGTTGGCTGATACGTTACAGCAGCGATTTTATACCACAGAGCAACTTCAATTTTTATTCGGGCTTTATGGATAAAGTATATTATCCGCTCAGTCATGATTATTGCAGTACTACCCTCAACTCACTTTGCGAAATTATGCTTCGCGAAACAACTGAATCTTCGCCCGATTTTGATGTACTCAGGCACTTATTAAGCGCTATCCTTACCAAATTGGCTAAAGATAGTCATGCTGAATATCTCCGTGAGCCGGCAACGGCAAATACCAGGCTCATTACCTTTAATAATTTTCTTAAAATACTGGAGCAAAACTTCCATCGTGCCGAGGGCGTTGATTTTTATGCTGAAAAATTGAATATGACTGCCCGCAATCTCAACCTCATTACCCATGCATGTTTTGGAAAAAGTGCTACTGAGATTATAGAAACCCGCAAGCTGATAGAAGCAAGGAAATTACTGCTTAATTCAGAAAAGACAGTTTCAGAAATCGGTTTTGAGCTGGGTTACAACGAAAAATCATACTTTTCGCGCGTTTTTAAAAAGCGCACCGGGCTGACTCCAACCGAATTCAGGGAGAAAGCCTTTGCTGTAATTTCCTGATTGTACCACAACTCTTCCTGAAAGTGTAACCCTGCTCTGCTGAGGCAGATGTAATTTTGCAGCATTGTTTCACCTAAAAAAAACATCATGGAAATGATAAAATGGGGCCTCGACAATGCCCACTCCGAAATAGGATTTAAAGTTAAACACCTGATGATTTCAAGTGTTAAAGGAAGTTTTTCAGCTTTTACAGCTGATGTAGCAACACAGGGCGATGACTTTGCTGCTGCAACCATAAAACTGAGTATTGATACCAATGGTATAAATACCGGTAATGCCGATCGCGATGCACACCTGAAAAGCCCCGATTTTTTCGATGCTGCAAATTTCCCTTCAATTGATTTTATCTCGGAAAGTCTTACCAGAACCGGAGATGATGAATATCAGCTCACCGGAGAACTTACTATTAAGGGCGTAAGTAAAAAAGTAGTCCTGAATGCTGAGTTTGGCGGAACTATGACCGACCCATGGGGGAATGTAAAAGCTGGTTTTAGTGTTACCGGCAGCATCAGCCGCAGCGATTTCGGGCTTACCTGGAATGCTGCCCTTGAAACCGGTGGTGTGCTGGTAGGCGATGAAGTGAAAATTTCAGCAGAAGTACAATTTGCCAGACTGGCATCCTGAAAAGAAAGGAAAACAATGAAAACCAATATTCTGCATAAAGCCGGAAGCCGTGGACTTGCCAATCATGGCTGGCTGGTGAGCAGGCATACTTTCAGCTTTGGCAGTTATTACAATCCCGATCGGGTGAATTTTGGTGCCCTGCGGGTGCTCAACGACGATTTTGTGAAAGCAGGTGCCGGATTTGGAACCCATCCTCACGATAATATGGAGATTATTTCCATCCCTCTTGAAGGTGATCTCGAACACAAAGACAGCATGGGAAACGTCTCCGTGATCAGGAAAGGAGATATACAGGTAATGAGTGCCGGCACAGGAATTACTCACAGCGAGTACAACAAAAATGATGATAGGCCGGTAAAATTTCTTCAGATTTGGGTATTCCCCCGGCAAAAGAATGTTGAACCCCGTTATGGTCAGCTCAGCCTTAATGCCGGCGACAGAGTGAACAAACTTCAGCAGATAGTTTCGCCCAATCCCGGCGATGAAGGAGTCTGGATCAATCAGGATGCCTGGTTTTATATGGGTAGCTTCGCAAAAGGCAATTCAGCAAATTATCAAGTCCGTAATCCTGAGAATGGTGTTTATCTGTTTGTAATCACCGGAAGTTTTCTGGTAGAGGGTCAAAAACTGGAGGAGAGAGATGGTTATGGCATGGTCGGCCTTCCGGGATTTGACCTGGTATCAGAGGCAGAACATTCTGAAATTCTGCTGATGGAAGTCCCCATGAAATTCTGAACCATGAACAGGAGAAAATTTCTTATTTCGGCACTCGCTCTGCCAGCAGGCGCATATGCAATGAAAATGAAAGCACTTGAAAGTTTGTTTAAAAACAACAAAAACACCGAAACCATGCCTGTACTTTTTCTTGGGCATGGCAGTCCGATGAACGCCATTGAGCTGAACGAATTTTCCAAAGGCTGGCAACAGGTAGGCATAAGCCTGCCTGTGCCATCAGCCATATTGTGTATTTCGGCACATTGGGAAACCCGAGGAACTTTTGTAACGGCTGTAGAAAAGCCCAGAACCATTCATGATTTTGGCGGATTTCCGCAGGCTTTGTTCGATGTTCAGTACCCGGCTCCGGGAAGCCCTGAACTTGCAATGGAAACAAAGCGTTTGCTCAAAACCACGGAAGTCGGACTCGATGAAACCTGGGGACTTGATCATGGCGCATGGAGCGTTATCAAACACCTTTATCCGAATGCCGACATTCCCGTTATTCAGCTTAGCCTGGATTACAGCAAACCTCCTCAGTACCATTATGAACTGGCATCAGAATTGGCTGCTTTGCGCAACAAAGGAGTGCTGATTATCGGCAGCGGAAATATGGTACACAACCTGCGCACCATCGACTGGAAAAAACCGGATACTGGCTTCGACTGGGCCATAGAAACCGATGCAAAAATGCGGCAGTGGATTGCAGAGGGCAACCACCAGGCTCTTATTGATTATAAAAAAGCCGGAGCGGCATTTGAACAATCCATCCCAACACCTGAGCATTACCTGCCATTGCTTTATACCCTTGGTTTACAGGGTAAAAAAGAGGAGATTTCTTTTTTCAACACCAAAACCATTATGGGGTCAATAAGTATGACTTCGGTGAGGATTGGGTGAGGACAAGTCCAGAATTTCGCTTCACACAAAAGAGTGAGCTACAGAAAAAATGAAGCACGCTCTTTCTACTGTTAGAGCCAGTTTTAAATCTATAGATAGAGAATCTGATAAACTAATGTAATCAGAAACTATATCCCAGGCTTATCCCTGCCAATGGAATAATCGCATATTTGCTTTCATCTGTAAGAGGTATCACAATCATGGGAGTAAGTCCTGTTCGAAAAAGAAGCCCTTTCTTTTTCTGATAACGATAGCCGATTACTCCATGAACAAACATATTATAGATGGATCCCTCCTTGAAATTTATAGTAAGGCCACCACCCATTTCAAGCCGATGTCTTTTGCCTTCGAAATAGTATCCCATGACATTGGGGGATATTCCCTCCTCTATTGCGGCAACACCAATACTTATGGCGTAGGTTTCCTTTATCCTGTAATCCACATTCAAAGAAAACCATCCTTTACCTAAAAGTTCAAAAAAAGGTGATATGCATGGCTCCCAATCATTGAAAGTAGATGCGCTGTGCAAAGCAACCGATTCTACCCTGCATTCCTGTGCCTGCAGCTGAACCGAAAGGATAAACAACAAACCAAAGAAAGGTCTTTTAAAAATTCCCTGATAAATATTTGCTTTCATTTTTTTGGTTTTGCTTTTTAGGAGAATCATTAACATAGGGCAGCTACTCCATGAAAGCATACCCGAACCATTACCTCATCACAAACGGAACAATGATGGAGATAATACCGGTGCATACCACCACCAGAATAAACAGATTATACCTAACACTGTAGCTGCTCATTAGCGAAGCATCATAATATTTGTCAACCTGCTTATCCTTGTACATAGTAATTAATCCATTGAGTAATTTGGTACGGGTTTGTTTGCCTTTTAAAAGGCCGATTATGGCCACCAGGTTGATGATGATAACAAGCGCAACAAAGATGAACATCACAATCAGCGCTGTATCATCGGTCCGTGATTTTTCCACCGAACCCGCATTAATTGCCAGGGCAATCAGGTTAAGGGCTATGGAAGCAAGAATGAAAATAATATCCGTCTTTGCATTTTGTTGCAATTCGGTTGTAATGTGTTTGTGAACATGTTCAATCATGGTTGCTGTTTTAAAGGGTGTTTCGGAAAAATGTTTCAGCGGGTAATCTATCTTGAGGGTTGTGATAGCTTGAACTTCCAGACTTTCGCCTTTTTTTCGGGCCAGCCTGATCGAAACTGGTAATTTTTCTGCAGGTTTGGCAAATTTATGGCCATCAAAACAGCAAAACTGGTAGTCATAGTCAGCGTACTGCCGAGCGCCCAGTTTTTGTAGCTTTCATTATTGAGTTTTCCATCTCTGAAGTCATAGCTGATCAACGGAGAAAGGATCATTACAATCAGGGATGCAAAAATGACCGGCTCAAAAATATCATCTGCGATGTACTGCAACTTCGACTCTTTCTGATAGCTGAGATAGTCAATGTCGGCCATAGCAACCGGCTTAAGTCCATTGCCCGGAGAACTTCCGCTAAGATAAGTATCTGCCGGTATCATAGTGGTTTGCCTTATACCTCCCTCAATTTCTCTGACAGATTTGAAAGTCTCCAGCAGTATCACGAGTGAATCCTGACTTACTGAATGGAATGAGCCCTGCCATGTAACGTTTTCTTTGACTGAATCCCTTGCAGAAAGCAGGGTTTTGATGGTTAATTCTGTTCGGGAGGAGAACTTCAGTATTTTTACGCGGGATTCATCTTTAAGCCTGTAAACAGGCACCCTCCATACCTGGGCTTCCGAAACAAATAAAAAACCCAATGACACAATGATTAAGGTGAGTTTTTTCATGTTTGAGATTTTTTTATGACAGGCTCTTGTCAATTAGGTTGAATAATTAACCTGACAAATACCTGAAACAAATCCTTAAAGGTGTCTATTTTCACAGGCAAAACAAAATCTTTAAGCCTGATTTCTAGCAACTTCTAAAACGGGCTGAAAAAAGAAAAATAATGATGACAAATCTTATCCGGCGGCTCAAACAGTAATTGACCCGGAGCTCCTGAAGCTTTTGAAAAGTACTTATCAAGGGCATTGGCTTCTTCCATCAGCTTTTTCCCTTCTTCCTGATTGCCTGAAAACATTTCTATTCTGGCCATTAGCCCAAGTGTATAAGCTTTCATCGGAACAATCGGTTCAGGTTTGGTGTACAGGTATTTTTCAAAGCATTCTTTAGCAAGTGGCAATTCCTCAGCAGCAAGCTCCTTGTCCTGCATTACCTTCATCACGTGGTATCTGCCCAGATCAAGCATCAGAAGGTTTTCTGAAGCATCAGCTTTCATGGCTTCAGCAAAATACATTTCGGCCTGTTCCGCATTGTCATTAAAAAGACAGGCAATTCCAACCTGCCTGAGAAACTCAGGGGTTCTACCGTTCAAGCCGATCTGATCTTCCCAGAATTTAACCAGATCAGTACCCGTAGGTAACAGAGCCGCTCTGGCTCTTGCGCCATAATAAGCATCGGTTTTTGCCAGCGTTTCAGCATAATAAACTGCTTTAAGGCTATCGCCACCCATTTCCGGCGGCAACTGCCCATAAATTTCTACAAGATAAAGCATGGGTTCAACGTAATCAGGCTTGATTGATATAACCTTTTCAAACCTTTCGCAGGCTTCAATAACATTTTCTTTTAACTTGTTCTCCTGCCCCATTTGCATGCCCATATACGCATTCATAAATCCAATAATAGCATGGTAATAGGCGTAAATTACATTATCCGGATCACTGCTTACCGCTTTGTTGATATGGGTATTGATATCATCCAAAGAGACTCCGCCGCCACCTGTCAGCAGATAAAAATTTAGTCTGGCCATTTCGTAATGTGCCATTGCATTGGTTGAATCTTTTGCAATAACCTGTTCAAGCAGGAATTTTGCCTCATCAACCTTTCCACTAATCCTTAACTCATAAGCCTTCATCACATCTTTTTTATTCCCGTGTTTTTCGCCGTTGCCGGCGATGACTGCAATGAAAAAGGAGAGCAGAAAAAAAATCATCGTTGACTTTTTCATTTTCGTTAGGTTTGATTTGGTTTTTATTGTAACTTTAAATGTCAAAATTATAATGCCCGTAGCTTTCCCTTTTGAATGTTGCTTGTAAATAAATTGTAAAACTCTTTACCAGTGTTTTACCATCGTTTTACCCACTAATTGATCACCTTTGTGAACGACAAGGATTTACAAATCTTCGGAATCCTGAAGCAAAAGATTGTGAAGCAAATGCAACAATCATACCCGGGAATAAATCCTTCCATAAATGAATGGAAAGGTCAGGAGATCGTTGATTTTCAGGAAGAGTTGTTGATAAAAGTAAATGCACACATCAGCGAGAAATGGTTTTACATCCACTTTAAGTCTGACAATGCAAACCTCCCGCGAATTGATATTTTAAATATATTGAGCCGTTATGCAGGCTATGCAAACTGGGATGATTTCAGGTTTAAAAATTCCTCTCCAGAAACAGTTCTTGATAAAGTCAGGGGTGCAAACCGATATTTCTTTTATGTGCCGGCTGCAACATTCCTTATACTCGGGGTATTATTCATTCTTTTCCGATTTCTAAGCTCGCGCGAATACCGCTTTAGCTTTTATGATGCTGATACAGCTGAGCCCATTACCAATTTTGCAATTAAGGTTGATGTCCTCAGCGACAATGAATCTCCAGTTAGTTACCTCTGTGAGGCAGATGGAAGTTTTACCCTGAAAACCAGCCGGGCCGCAATTCGATTTGTTGTGGAATCGCCCTATTATCACACCGATACAATTGTTCGTACACTTAATAAATTTAATACCAACGAAAAAGTTAAACTTCGTCCCGATTATTATGCACTGATGATAAAATATTTCTCGGGTAGCAGGGTTGAAGACTGGCAAAAAAGAAGGGATCAGTTGAACCATATAATTTCTGACAGTGCATTGATTTACCAGGTGCATAACAACAGCGAGCCATTGGGAGTAGAATTGTATAATAAATGGGAATTTATCGATATACTCTCTCTGCCTTCATCGGGACTAAAGGCGATTGAGATATTTGATACCAGATACGATGACGATAAGATATGCCTGATTCGGTTCAGACAAAAGGAGGCCGGAAAATGAGAAAATGGATTTTAATATTCCTCACGCCTGCAGTATACCTGTTCCTGTGTTCGAAATCTTGTGATTCCGGGCATATGGAAGATGCCACATTGCAGAAAAAAAACCTGAATAAAACCAGGGATCTCATTAAAACCGAGGCCGAAAGTGAAACCCTTTCAGATCAATCACTCCGGGCATATGAAGCAAGTGCAAAACAAAAACTAGCTGATTTTGCCGATCTTCTCAGTATTTATTACGATCAGAACATTGATTCAAACATGAAAAAGCAGGCCGGAAATATGATTATAAAGCTGTTCTCTTCTGAAGATATTACCACTCCTCCATTTATTCCTGGAGTAAAATGGCGCGGAAATCCTACCCTTACTGATTTGCTTAATAATGAGAATACACATAAATACTATTCAACAAAAATCCAGATTGATTCAATCGCTGTTAAGGACCCATTGCGTTACTCCGGCGAATCCCAATACAAAGGAATACTTACATTTTCCACCCGTGTTATATCATACTCATCTAATGATTCACAGTTAACAGAAAGGATAAAAATGGAAACAGTAATTTTTGCAAAAAAAGTCAATAAAACTTTCGGGGATGAAAGCCTGAGGGTATGGGGTGTTTTTTTGGGAAGTATTAAGCCTGTAGTGCCTGATTAAACCTACTGTTTAACAGATCCATTCCATTTGTTTTGATCAAAAGTATAAGCGACCGCTTCATCATAGTCTTCAAAAGACTTTGCTTTTCTTATTTTGCGAAAGGCTTTAACCGGCTCATCAAACGATTCAGCCAGATATGCCCAGTATTCCTTCATTGCATTTAAAACCGAAGGATTGTTATCACGTTCTTTCCGGTAAGCCATATACAAGCCATCAATAAATGCCATGATGGTATTTGCGGGATCTGATGGCAATTCAAAGCCCTTTATCAGTGTTGGAAGAAAAGGATCATTGAGTATTCCGCGGCCAATCATCAGTAGTTTTTTTTCCGGGAAACGGCTTTTAAACTTCTCAAAATCGCTATCGGTGAAAATATCGCCATTGTAAACCACCGGCATTTGCAATTGCTCTAATGCAGCAGCGAAAGAATCATAATCGGGTTTGCCCGAATACAGCTGCTTACCTATGCGGGCATGAATGGTAAGTTCACTGATCGGATAGCGGTTAAAC
>JANJXJ010000175.1 GCA_024709105.1 Lentimicrobium sp.
AAAATATCGCCATTGTAAACCACCGGCATTTGCAATTGCTCTAATGCAGCAGCGAAAGAATCATAATCGGGTTTGCCCGAATACAGCTGCTTACCTATGCGGGCATGAATGGTAAGTTCACTGATCGGATAGCGGTTAAACACCGGTATCAATGCCTGCATTTCTTCAGCACTGAAATAGCCCAGTCTGCATTTAACTGAAAATCTGACAGACATAGATTTCATAACCTCTGCAAGAATTTCATCAACCATTTCCGGGTGTGGCAGCATCCCTGATCCACGCTTCTTGCGGGCAACCTGAGGGTAAGGGCAACCTAAATTCCAGTTGAGTTCCTTAAATCCCAGCTCATGGCAGGAGTTGGCAAACGAAATGATTTCGGCAGCATCTTTACTAAGAATTTGCGGCACTATCTCTACACCATTTTCATGCGTAGCTGCAAGCGCTTTCATTTTTAAAGCCGGCAAGGGGTGGCCTATGGCAATATTGGAAAAATAAGGTGTGAAAAACTTGTCAATGCCACCAAAATGTGTGGTATAAACCTCTCTGAAAACCTTTGTGGTAATTCCCTGAAAAGGTGCAAAATAAATTGATAACTGCTGCTCCATGCTGCCGGCAAAAATACAACTATTCCCAACGCAGGGCATTATGCATTATGAAACATGGATTTTTGGCCCCTGCCAATAAAAACATGAACTATAACTTATTATCCGGCAAAAAAATTAGTACGTTTGCATATATTATCAACAATGCTAACCTTATCTGCCATCATGAAACGTTTTTCCGTTCTTTTCTTAATGATTTTCGCCTGTTTGACAACATTTGCCCAGGTTGAAAAATTTATGCAGGTTAAGATTGAGGTTTCTAATGAAACCCTCACCACCTTAGCCCATGCAGGCATACCGGTTGATGCCGGATTTCTTGACAAAAAAGAAAACACATTTACTACAGCAATCAGCGAGTCTGATATGCAGAAACTTGTCAGCACCGGAATACCCTATAGTGTTGAAATTGAAGATTTATCAGCGTATTACATTGCACGTAATGCTGGTGTTGACCCCAAAGAAGTTACCCGCAGGGCCATGAAGGCACCTTCTGATTATCCGGTGCCATTTGGCTTTGAATTGGGCAGTTGCGGAGGGTACAGCACTGTAGATGAATGTTATGCTCATCTCGACAATCTGGCTTCCTTATATCCCGATCTTATCACTGAAAAGGCCCCGGTTTCAACACTTACCACCATTGAAGGGCGGCCTGTGTATTTTGTTAAGATCTCTGACAATCCATACGAAAGTGAAGCTGAGCCTCAGGTACTCTACACAGGTATGATTCATGCCCGTGAACCCATTGGCATGATGCATTTGTTGTTTTATATGTATTATATCCTTGAGAGGTATGAAACTGACCCTGAAATCCAGGCAATAATTGATAATACTGAAATGTATATCATTCCGATAGTTAATCCAGATGGCTACCAGTATAACATCAATACCAATCCCAATGGCGGTGGTATGTGGCGCAAAAACCGCAGTCTGAATTCCGGATATTATGGAGTTGACCTGAACCGGAACTTTGGTTTTGCCTGGGGGTATGATGATCAGGGCTCCTCTCCCTATCCGAGTGAACTCACTTATAGAGGGCCTTCGGCTTTTTCGGAGCTGGAAACTCAAATGCTGAAAGAATTATGCGAAGCCCAGAACTTCAAAATTGCACTCAATTACCATTCGTACAGTAATTTGTTGTTGTATCCCTGGGGCTATATCCCCGAAACCTGCCCCGACGAAATTGTTTTTAACGAATATTCCCGCAGAATGACCGCCGACAATGGCTATGTTTATGGCCCGGGCAGTACCACAATTTATCCTTCAAACGGGGGATCTGACGACTGGATGTATGGAGAACAAAGTACAAAAGAAAAAATACTTGCGTATACTCCCGAGGTAGGGAGCTCAGGCGATGGATTCTGGCCGCAGGTTTCCAGAATCATTCCACTTTGCCAGGAAAATATGCTGCAGAGCATACTTGCTGCTAAATATGCCGGAGCCTATGCCGAAATTTCGGATGCAACACCCATGATTATTCCTGAAAAAGAATCCTACATCAGATTTAACCTTACCCGCCTTGGGCAAACCGATGCAAATTACACGATTTCGGTTGAACCCCTGGGTGATGAGTTCCTTTCAGTTGGCAATCCAGTAGATATAACAGGTCTTTCGGTGCTTCAATCAAAACTTGATTCGATTCCGTTTGAACTGAACCCAAACGTGAGAAATGGTGATACAATCAAATATGTTCTTACATTGTTTAACGGGCTTTACACACATCGCGATACCATTGAAAGGTATTACGGTATTCCTGTTATTGCCTTTGAAGATGATTTTCCCAACAAGGACAAATGGAACGGCCAATGGGGGCTTTACAGTGCATTCCCCTACTCTGCCCCTTACTCCATTGCCGACTCTCCCAATGGCAATTATTCAAACAATACCAATACCTCTTTTACATTAAACGATAATATTGACCTTACCAATGCCTCGGTGGCTGTGCTCAACTTCTATGCTCGCTGGCGTATTGAAGCCGGGTACGATTACGTGCAGGTGCGCATTTCTACCAACAACGGCTCAACCTGGACAGCACTTTCAGGAAAGTATACCAAACCCGGAACCAATTACCAGGCAGCCGGACAGCCCGTTTATGATGGTATTCAAACCAGTTGGGTGAGAGAGGAAATTAACCTCAGCCCATGGGCCGGGCAGCAGATCAAACTCAGATTTAATCTGCGCAGCGATGCCGGAACCATTGCCGATGGTTTCTTCTTCGATGATCTTACCGTAACCATGATTGACATCACCACTCAAACTGATATTATTCAAGGTAATACGTCTGCTTCACTGCTTGGACCATGGCCAAATCCAGCCAATGACAGAGCTGATTTTGAATACACACTTACAACTCCCGATGCTCAGCTGGTTATTACCGATTTAAGCGGAAAGATTGTTTTACTTCAGCAACTTGAAGGATTGCAGGGCAGAACCACAATTAACACAGCATCTCTCAGTCAGGGAGTTTATTTGTGCAAACTGATTGATGATGAAAAAACCCTCAAAACCTTAAAACTGGTCGTACAATAACTACAAAACTGGTAAAACAGCCTTAAAAAACGCCTGAACGAATAAAAATTGCAGTTAACTGCTTGCAGAAATCAATTAATTTGTAAATTTGCAGTCCCTTAGTAAAAATAAGGGCGTAGTGTAACAACTACAAGGGCCTATAGCTCAGTCGGTTAGAGCACCTGACTCATAATCAGGTGGTCCCTGGTTCAAGTCCAGGTGGGCCCACTGGTAAAAGTCAGGAAATGAAGGAAATAACTTCATTTCCTGTACTTTAACCAAGCTTTTAAAGTGTTTGGCTTACATTTTAAAACTTGTTCTTTTCAATGTTTACGGCAATTTTTTCTACAAAATTTCTACACAAATTTTTAAAACAAATTGCCAATGAACACTACTCACTTCAGAATTATTCAGCGTACCGAAGTTACAAGAAAAAACGGTACATTTTCGTTGTACCTTTACGCGAACATTAATGGTGTAAAAAAGTATTTCACCACAGGTAAATCCATCCTCCCTAAACATTGGAATCAAACGACTCAAAAAGTCTCTGCCAATTGTAACAACTTTGTCGAGATTCAGGATGCAATTGATCTCTATCTCAGTAGAGCCAGAGAGTTTGCTGCACGTGCTAATTTGGAAAAGCAGACTATAGAACTTGATGCTTTTGAGAGAATGCTACGCGGAGAAGTCTATGACCAGACTGACTTCCTTGCGTTTATGGAACATGATATTAAAAATAATTGCAGTAAATATTCAAAAGGGACGATAGCAAATTACAATGTTCAATTAGCAAAACTGAGAGGTTTCAGAAAGAAATTACTTTTTCAACAAATTAATCCCTTCTTCTGGCGAGAGTATGAATCGTACCTAATTGGCCTAGGCAACAATCCAAATACTATACATAAAGCCTTTAAGACTCTTAAAGTATTTATAAACAGAGCACTAGAGCAAGGTCTTATACAAGTAAATCCTTTATCAAAAGTCAGGGTTGAAAAAAATGAAGGCAGTATGCAATTTCTTACCATGGAAGAACTTGGCAGACTTGAAAAACTATACAAAGGGTTTATGACACCAGAATTAAAAAGGACACTTCAATATTTCTTATTCTCGTGTTATACCGGATTAAGATTCTCAGATATCAAAGAATTGAAACATAAACATCTTTTCTTAGGAGAAGAAAGTTATCTTGAAAAGATCATGTATAAAACAAACATGAAGGTCAGGATTCCACTAATTGAGCAGGCGTTAAGACTTATTCCTTCAAAAGCTATTTCGGAACTTTTTGTTTTTCAAGTATATTGCAATCAGGTAACAAACAGGCACTTGAAAAATGTTATGAAACTCGCTGGAATTAATAAAAGCATCTCATTTCATTGTGCCAGACACACGTTTGCGACGATTACCCTTGGGCTAAGTAATGATATAGCTGCTGTGAGTAAACTTCTAGGGCATACTAAAATTGAAACTACACAAATATATGCTAAGGTGCAGGAGGAACAAAAAAGGAGGGCGATGGGTATGTGGGCAGAAAAGAGAATGAATACCTAGTTCAACGGCAGGAATGTCGTTCTCCTTTTTCTAAATAAAAATGTTCCCAATGAAACAAGAATTAAACCAACATAGATTCTATAATGACGTTTCCATTTATAATCCCTTTCAATAAGGCTTTCTTCGCTAAGCAATAAACTTGGAAATCCACCGCCAAGAATTGAACCAAAATTTCTTGCTATTAAGGCAATTGCTTGACCATTAGCAAAATTTTCAATCATAAGTTCCTCTTGTTCGTTAGGTAAAGATAATCTTCCGTTTTGCTGCTCATTGATACTAGGGCTATTTTTGGTAGAAATCCCACCTAATATCAAAACACTACCATATAAAATAAAAATTACCGCAATTATTTTTCCAAAAACACTCAGTTTTGAGGACGGTCTACTTTTCTTTCTGCTAATAATAACAAGAAAGAATGCAATTAATGGACTAATTATCCCAAAGTAAAGCGACCATAAAAATCCAATTTGCTTCTTATTACCCCAATTTGCTATCAAATAAATAATAAATGACCATGAAACAAGAGGTATTAACACTCCAAAAATAATTTTCATAATTTCACAATTAATGTTACTAAAAAACCATGAATTTAGTCATGATGGCAAATTAGCTAAATTATGGCAAGAGGCTTTCGGATTGAAATTAAGGTTCAAAGATAATAAAAGTACTCACTTTATTATAACGTTTGAATGCTTTTTCATAAATTGTTAATTCTTATATTGATAAAAGCAGTAATAATCTTAGATTACTAGATTTTGATTTTGCCATCTCTATTGGTTAATAATTTATTACAAGATTTTTGATAGATTGTTAATAGTATTTTCGTAGAAATATAGAATTATTAATTGAAAATGCCTACGTTTGCTGTTAAAAAAATCCTTTCTGTTAAAATTGATTTTTATGGATGATGGAACACAAAGTTATTTAATTATAGCAATTATTATCTCTATCTTTTTTATTATCTCACTATCACCTAAAAATAAAATTAATAGTGATGGAAGAGGTGGGAAAGATAAAAATATGATGCTTATATTTGTTATAGTAGGTTTAATCGCATGGGTAATTTTCTTTGCTCGGCTTGTTTATGTTAGTATTTATGGGGTAACTTATTAACAGTATGAATTTTAATTTTAAATGATTATGATAAAACCAGGCAGAATTATTAAAAACCTCATCCCATCAGAACCTGTTACAATCAACAAGATTCAAGAACTGGGAACTATGGTGGCCATATCCTATACAGGTGTTAATACAAACAAAGCCAGCACTAAGGTTGTATCGATGGCTGAATATAATGCTCTTGAAGTTTTGACGGACGAGGGTTCATTCAACTTTACTGGTGATCCAGTAAGGTTCTCATTATTTGCCGAAGCTGAAAGAATAAATTCAGCATTTCAGTTTGATCCGTTATTTGCAGTTAATTGCAGCATTATTGATCCTCTTCCCCATCAGGTTGAGGCCGTATATAAATTCTTACTCCCATTGCCCAAAATCAGGT
>JANJXJ010000176.1 GCA_024709105.1 Lentimicrobium sp.
AACACATAGCAATCATTTCTCCGCTTATTGACACCTGCGAGTTTAACCTCGATTTTACACTCCGGCTGAAACCCGGAGGCCGGGACCTGTCGCTGCAGGCATTGTACGAAAGTGCCCGCAATGGCTTCAGGCAGAATACAACTGCCTCGGGAAACCATTATTCCGAGGAGATTCCTTCGGCGGGTTATTACCTGCAGGGGCTTCTGCATCAGCATGGATACACAACCACGCTTACAGCAAACTACGATCAGGACACTTTAACGGCTCTCGGAAAAAATAATCCTTTTGCCGTGGTGGTTTCTACCACCATGATCATCAGTCCGGCATCGCTGCAAAATCTGATCAAAGATATACACGCGGCCCTGCCTGGGATTCCGGTAATTGCCGGTGGTGTTTTCCTGTGGAAAAGCTACCTTCAGTTCGAAAAGCACAATTCCTCGCCTGCTGTCTATCCGCTTACCGCCGGGTTGTATTTTCAGCCTGCTTATGTACAGGATGCCGCTGATATTATGGTAGTTGCCCCTCATGGCATTGCATCGCTGCTGCAGCTGCTGATGAGGCTGAAAAACAGCGGCAACCATACTGATTACAGCGATTGGCTGGGCGATATCCCGAATTTATGTTTCCCTGCAAACACTGACTTTGTCTTCAGCAGACGTATGGATGAGGAGGTGGATTACAACAGCGATTTTACCCGCTGGGATCTGGTGGAAAATATACAGAGCAGGGTTCCGGTGCGCACTTCCATTGGCTGCCCGTATCGCTGCGGGTTCTGTGATTTTTGCCACATTTATCCGCGTATTTTCCTGCGCTCACCCGAAAGCCTGAAACAGGAACTTGCCCTGATAAAGCAGCGCCTCGGCCAAAAACCCGCCATCATACATGTGAGTGACGATAACGTGTTTATCACCAGAAAAAGAATTTATGAGGTTTGCGGAGCCATTGAGGAATCGGGCATGAAAAACTGGGTTGGCTTTATGCGGGGCGGCGATTACAGGCAGGAAGAGCTGGAAATGATGCAGCGGTCGGGCCTGAGGCTGGGAATTATAGGTGTTGAATCGGGCGATCAGGGACAGCTCGACCGCATGAATAAAAAACAAAAGGTTGAAAATGTTAAAAAGGGCATTGAACAACTGGATGCTGCCGGAATAGCGGTGCTGATGACTTTTGTGGTAGGTTATCCGGGCGAAAATCAGCAAACCCTGGCCAATACCATTCAATTTCTGAACGGATTAAACCTGCAGAACTCAATTGTTAATTATCAGGTTTATCCTTTGCAGATATTCAGCCTGAGCGAACTCACCGAACCCGCCACCCGCGAAAAGTACAACATACAGGGATACAACGAACAATGGAGTCACAGCAGCATGAACGCTGCCGAAGCCTTCAACGCCTGCCACACCCTGTTCAGGCAGGTACAAAATCTGCCGTATCATTACCCCGGCGAAAGCCATTTCTTTAACCGCGGAAGGTTTTCGCAAGGCCAAAGAAAGGAACTGTTCTCGCTTCGCCACAGGCTGACACTTAAAATGATTGAAAACGCCCCCTTGCCGGAAAAAGAAACATTGCTCAGGCAGATGATACAAACCATGCAGTTGCCCGAACCTGCGGCAGAGCTGGTGCTGAGTGATCAGATATATATTGAGCATCAGCAGTAAAGCATTTGTAATCAACTGATTACTGTTACTTTTCTGTTTGTCAGGAAAACAACCCCCTCAGGTCAATCACACCGAAAAGGTCGGCCGAAGCTATCAGGATGATGACAATTATGAACCAGCGGATAAAATTGGCGCCCCATTCCACAGCGTAGCGCGAAGCCAGATACGCCCCGATAATATTGCCGATGGAGTGAATCAATCCGAATTGCCAGTTGATTTTATCGTGAATGATAAAAATAACCATGGCGAAAAGTGTATATGCCAGAACAACAAATACTTTGATGGCATTGGCTTTTACCAGATCGTAACCGGCACCCAGCACAATGGCGGCCAGCAGGAAATAGCCTACACCCACCTGTACAAAACCGCCGTAAATGCCAATACCAAAGAAAATAATATATTGCAGGGGGCTGACTTTCTTTTCCTGAAGTTTCAGCTGCCCTTTCAGCCATTTGTCAGGTTTGGATATGATGAAAAAAATCATCAGAAGCATAACAACACCAATGGCTTTGCGGAAAGTAGCCTCATCAATTTCGATGGCAAGCTGTGCACCGATTATGGAGCCGATTACCGTAGGCACCGACAGCCAGATGGCCTTGCGTGTGTCGAGCAGTTTTTTCTGCCTGAAAGTAGCTACCGATGTAATGTTCTGTAAAACAACCGCTATCCGGTTGGTGCCGTTGGCAACATCGGCAGGAAGCCCCATAAACATAAACAGCGAAAGCGAAATTATCGTACCGCCACCGGCCAGGGTATTAATAAAACCAACAAAAACACCCGAAACCACCAAAGCAACCACCTCAAGTGCCGACATAGTAACTCAATTGGTTTGCAAAGGTAAAAATTGTGGGGTTGAAATGC
>JANJXJ010000208.1 GCA_024709105.1 Lentimicrobium sp.
AACAATTTGTTTGAGGTTAAAATTAACATCTCCTGATTTTTCCGGGTCAATCAGGCTCAGATTTCTGAATAGTGGCAATAACCAATTGTTGACAATACTCTTCATGACTGTATTTATTTGAAACGTTAATTTAATCTGCTAAGACCAGAACTATTCCCCGTTGAAAATAAAGTGCCTGGTCAAAGCTTTTTTTATTTCGCCCAATCCTACAGGTTTAGGCACAAATCCCGACATTCCGGCCTCAAAACATACCTGCCTGGTTTCGGGATCATCAAATGCAGTAACTGCTATGATGACTGGAGGTTCCGGGTGTTGAAGCATAATTTGCCTGCTGGCTTCTATTCCATCCATAAGCGGCATTTGTATGTCCATCAGAATCAAGTCAAAATTTTCATTTAATGCCATTTCAAGGGCTTCTTTGCCATTTGAAGCAATTTTGGCAGTAAGTGAAAAGTGCTTCAATATCAGAAGCAAAAGTTTTTGATTCAACGGATTGTCTTCTGCAATAAGCACATTCAGTGATTCTGCTTTTTTGCCGGTTTGATACCCTGAATTCAAAGATCCTGATGATTCCGTTTTCTGAACAATTCCATTTTCATGGAATCGAAAGTCTATATCTGAACTGTTTCCCTGTGAAATGTACTCAAAGTACTTGCCTGGTTTATATTTCGCTTGTTGTGATGAAGTCCAGTAGTTCTCAGGCAGTATTTCTTCTAAAGCATTGGTGGTTGAAGTGCTGTTCCGGGAGTTCTGTCCAATACGAAAAGTTCTGCTTAACCACACAAGAAAGCCGGGTAAGTCAGTGTTTTTAACCTGCCATTTATTTTCTGCTTCCTGGCCGGAATTACCTGGCAGAGTGGGTCGCTGGTTCAATGAAAGTAGTTTCAGGCTCATCAGGCATTAAGTATAATTTCTGCATTATTGATTCCTTGAATAAAACAAACCGGGGCCACACTTCATTTTAACAAAATTATTTGTCCTGACTACTAAAATGAAATGTGGTGGTTTTGGCTCAGGTTCCCCGGTTTGGCATTTCCCCCATGTTTCAAGCTTTCGCTTTAGTTAAAATCTGAATTTTCAACTGTAGCCACCATCAGTTCAGGAGACGTTGGCTGAAACCCTATATTCACTTTTCGTGCCACAAGATGTAAGTGGTTGATTCTCATAATAAAGACTTATTCTTAAAATCAGCTATATTTCGAATAATATTCCGGAAACGGAATGAATATCAGCTAAATAGTTGAATATAAGTATATTGGGAAATTGTCCGTATTGGGAATAAGAGCCATTATCGGATGCTTTTTGAATTTAAAAAGAACGCAGGATTATTGCAGGCAGGAAAAGGGCGATTTTTTTTTTGATGTATTGGTATGGGTATAGTAATTTGTTGAATAACAAAAAGATATAAAATGAATTATCCAAACAAAGCCTTATCCGGAAACAATGCTGAGAAGTTTGGGGTAGGGTTTACACGAAGAAAATATTGACCAATCTTCCTATTGCTATGATCAATACCAACAGATTACGATAATGCAGTGATGAGGTGAAAAGTACCTTAAATGGTTCCGTGGTCAATTTGTAAGTTTTGATAGTTCTCATTGGTTATGCCTTTTTGATTGCTGTGAAATAGGTAGGAAAGAAAGCAGTTAAAACATGCAAAACCGGGCGATTTTCTCCTGTCGTTCAATAATGTGGCTCAACTCAATCAACAACAATCAAAAATTTGCATCATTTACTTGTATTCAGCAAACTATGCGCGCCCGGTTGTTACACTCTCCATAATTTGAAGCCTGAGCTTCATGTTCAACTAAAACCAGTTTTGGCAATCATAACAATTGCTGCCTGCTACTTGCTATTTTTATGCCAGATTTTGTAAATAATTATGAATCAGTTAGTTATTAATAAGAGATTGAATGTCTGTGATTAAAATAAAGTACGAAAACGGATACAATATCATGGAGTACACAGATTATCAATTCTTTAAAAGAAAAGTATACAAAATTTGGAATATTCCGAAAACGGAATGGTTTTGATTTTTTGAATGTAAATAAAATATAAATCTTGGATTCATATGATAGAAAGTTATGCATTATGGGATAATTGTGTCAGAAATGACTGAAATTCGATGGTGAGTATTTGGCATTATGCTCTACTAATAGCAATGTAAAGCATTCATAATGTCTTTCAAGTAATGTTTTTTTCAGTATTATAATTTTTTGAATTAATTAGACATCTTCTTTCGATCAAATCGGTTGGGTTGGTTTATTTTTGAGGACAAAGCAAGTTGATAAAACATCTAACCGAATTTTAATGCCAATTACATTTAATTCACATTTGATTATTAATCAACAATATAATATCATATGTTTGTTTATATATTTATTCTAATATTTAAAATACTTCTTGCTAAAATATTCACCTTCAGCTTCTATATTTTCAATAAGTGTGAATATTGTCTTTTTTAGTTCATGCAGGGAATATGGCTCAGCAAGTAATATTTTTTGGCCAAAATGCCGGTAAAAGCCGGTAGAAATGCTCTTGTCCACAAAACCTCCGTTAGTAATAATTACTACCCCAGATTGAATGCCATTCATAACTATTGCATTCATATCTTCTATTTCATTAGCCCACTCCAGGTCAATATCTGCAACAAGAATGCTGAATCTCATTTTTTTGATTCGTATTTGGGTTCGTCTGCTGCCATCAACAGCTGTATTGACTTTTAAACCAAACAAATTAAGATAAGCCTGGATCATTCTGGCTACTTCTTTGTCTTTGTGAATTACAAGAACCGAATTGTTTTTTCTTCTTTTTGGAAGTGAAGCAACCTTGGTTGATTCGTGCTCATTCATATGTGTTGTTTTATTAGATTATTAAAACTTTAGCAAAGTCTTTTTTTTATGTAAATTTTGATTATCAAAGCGAATTGATTAGTTTTTTAATAGTTGGGCATTGTTTTCATCCTCAAATAGGCTGTTGCGAAAAAGGGCTGGCGGTAAACCAGTATGTTGAGTAAATATGGAGTAAAAGGTTGCTCTGGAATTAAAACCTGAATCTGAACCAATGTAATCAATTTTGGTCATTTTGTTCTCAGGATTTTTCATCAGTTCAATTGCAAATTCAACTCTTAATTTGTTGATAAGTTGAAAAAAATTCGTATCGAATTGGCTTCGAATGGCTGTGGCTAATTGCTTGCGATTCATTCCTGCGAGCTCTGCCAGCATATCAGCTGTAAGATTTTTATTTAGAAATATTTTCTCTTCGATCAATAACTTCCTGAGTTTTTCATTCCTTTCATCATCAACTGCCGCTATGATTCCTGGATGTATTATTTGTAGTTTATTCATCTTTTTTCCGGGCAATTCAGTTGCCTGAGGTAGTTCATTCGTTAGATATCCTTTATTATTTATGTTTGTTTGATTTGCTTTCCGATAGATTGACTGTAATGCCTGATATGCAATATATCTTTGTTTATTTATTTTATGAAGATAAATAATTAATCCGGTGAGAATAAGTATTAATATGCTTAGCATTAGGACAGTCCATGTTCTGTGTCGTAGTGATTGTGTTTTTAAATTTACAAGTTCTGAAAGATTTTCAATCTGATTTTCTTTTAATCTGGCTTCATACCTGAGTTTGGCATTGTTAATTAAGCTTATATTTTCAATAGTTTGCAAGCTATCCTTTACACTGATAAATTCAACAATTTTATTATAAGCTGCCAGAGACTTCCCATTTTTAGCATAAATTGCCTGATGCTCCCATAAAGCCTTTAATAAGGCTCTGCCGTTGTTAGTATTTTTAAAAATGTTAATAGCATTATTATTGGCTGAAATTGCTTCTTTGTAGCGATTGGTTTCCCTGTATATCACAGCAAGTGCACTATAAGCATAGCTGGCTGCTTCAATATTGTTCTTTCTGTTTGAATGTGCAAGTACTTCTTTCATAGTTGTCTCAGCTGTTTCAAACTCCATATTATTCAAATTGATTAGTCCTTTATTATACTTGATTCTGAGTAAATTTGCACTGTCTCCTGCCTGTAAACCATATTTTTCGGATTGAGCGTAATGGATCAATGCTGAATCATATAACCCTACATCGAAGAATGCAAGTCCAAGATTTAGATTTGCTCTGGTTTTTTCCCAAAGATTTCCATGTTGCAGCAAAATTTTATGTGCAGTTTTAAAGCTTGCAAGTGCATTATTATTATCTCCATTTTCCTTGTATACCCATCCCATGGTTTCATAAGCCATTCCCTTTGCTAATGGCATGTCAAGCTGTTCTGCCATGACTGCACCTTCCAAAAGCATCTGCAAGGCTTCTTCCGTATCACCCAATTCGTTTTTCATTAACCCCAAATTGACATAGATCTTATTTAATAATTTTTTGTTGTTTATTTTCCTTGCAATAAATAATGCCTCATTCAAATCGTTTGAAGCTTCTTTTAAATTTTTCTGATGATAATTTATCTCAGAACGATTACTTAGTGTGTTGGCCATCAATAGACTATCATTATAATTTTTTGCTATTTTATATGCTTTGCCTGTCAGTAATAATGCGCTATCATAATTCTCATTGCGCATTAATATTATTCCTAACCCTTTGTAGGCATATGCACTTTCAAGGGTGAATTCCGAACCTGAATCTTTTATAATTTTTTTATATAACAGTATTGCTTCGGTGGGATTAACTTTTCGCATCGAATCAGCACGAGAAATCTCTAGTTTTTCTTGTTTAGTGATGGTCTTTTGTTCACATGAAAAAAAGAATATCAAAATAAAAGAAAATCCAGCTATCAATTTTGCTGAAAAACCATTTGTACTGCTAAGCATAATTATTACTTACGTTCAATTGTAAATAAATTTGTTGCTAAAGTAAAACAAATTTTAAAAGGAGCAAAATATTTTGGGAAAAACTTATTATCTTTTTATGTACATTAAACTCTGAATTCGAAATTTCCTAAATTAAGATGTAAATTCCGAATTATTAAAAATTATTAGCTCAGGGAAATAGCCACTCACATGCAGGCAGTCAATTGGGGAAGTATTTGTTCTATTTTATATAAACACCTGAAATATTAACTATTACAAAGTGATTATACTACTAAACTGAAAAAACGAAGACTTATTGATCATTCTAACCTGCTTAAGATAACTCTTAAAGTCTGATGTTCTCACCAAAAACAACTGATTTTCCCTTTGGTTAGAATGAACCGGGGCTTCAGCCAGGTCAAATTGTTCGACAATGCAGCCATCAGGACCTTTGCGGCACCAATTAATAAAATCTTGCAAATCTGTTATTTTTCCTTGTACTTCAATAACAATACCACCGGATGTATACATAGCAAAGCCTTTAAGATTCCGATCCCGTGCCTTACAAAGACAATAATGCCGGTAACCTACCCTGTGCATATTGCCACTGATTTCAATTATAAACCTGGTTATAGCATCGTTTTTCATAGGAAACACAATTTGGAAACAAGAATTTATATTAGAGTACTCGCTTTTAGCCAAACAGCCTTGCGATTGTCGCAACAGCGACAGCAAGAGTGGTGAAAAATGAAAGTTTGGACCAGTTGACTTCCCTGGGTTCGCGCACATAGATTGTATCGCCAACATTTACATAGGGTATAGGTTTTTCAGTAAGTTCATCTCCAAAATACTCAGAAACTTTAATTTCTTCAACACTTCTGTTGGCTCTGATAATAGTTATTGTTCTAACTTTTTTAAACTTTTTGAGCCCCCCGGCCAAACCAATTGCTGAAAAAATATCAGTACTGTCGTATACCTGATATTGGCCAGGTACATTAACATAGCCATAAATATTCAACTTTTGATTAAAAATTTTACGTATAAAAATACTAACCACTGGATTTACAACAAATCTCTGCAGAGTTGATGATAGCGTATCCGTTAACTGCTGTGAACTCATTCCGGCGGCAAGAATACTACCCAACCCGGGATATTGAAAATAACCATCAGGAAGTACGATTATACCATTTAAAGAAAACTCGGGATGTTCCATAACTACAACATCAATTACATCGCCTCGAGCAATGATATAACTTGCTTCGTTTTGCGATTTGGCCAGAACAATGCTTAAAATCAGCATTGCAAGTAGTACTGTCTTTTTCATTTACCTCAAAGTTTAATCAATAAACAATTTGTTTTTTATTGGTTGCCAGATCGCGAAATTTTTTCAACTCCTGATTCTTTAATAACTCAAAAGAGGGTAAATCGGGATAAAAAAATAACTTCTCATTTTCGCTGCCATAATACCCAGGCAGAGTTCCATATGAAAAATCAGGAGTATTTAGCACATCTGTATACAGAGAGATCATCAATTCAGGTTTAATATTGGTTTCAAAGGTTTTGGCCGCTTTGTTGATAATCTCAATTTGATCAATGGGTGCAGAAGAGGCATATGCACTTCTTAGCGCAGTCATGACCAACTTCTGCCGGTGTTGCCTTTGTTCATATGCGAGTTGCCAGGCTTCTGGAGAAGCAGTAAAATTATCGTTTCGTATCAAATCCATTCCAGCTCCCGGAGTTACTTTAAGCTTGATACGTCTTACATCCAAAAACCGGATATATTCCCAGGTATGAAATCCATCTAGTCGCGTTGCTCCAGCTTTAAGATCGTAGGCTTCTGCATAGGGTACATCAATGTTCAGATCAATGCCTTGCAGATTGTCAATCAGATCAATAAAGGAAAACCGATCCTGGATGAGGTAATATTGTATTGGCTGATTCAGCCTGTTTTCAAGCATCCTTATGGTAGGATCAATACCCAGTGTGAAGAAAATATCTATCAACCTGTAATCACTCGAAAGAAATCTGGTAGTATGTGGTAAGTGTGTAATGCTTACTCTGCCAAAGTCGGGATAATAATTTATTAACATATACACTGCAGGAAACCCTATATACAAGACATTGATTTGTCTTACACTATTTGTTCCTAACTCGAGAGATGCCCTTTCGGCAATGGCTCCGAAATTTGCTGAAACAACTTCAGACAACAATCGTTCAGCACCTTTCCTGTTACTGATTGACCTGCCACGAGATGGAATGTGATAAATAGAGTCGTCCTTTAAAATTAAATCAAGATTTATTTTGCTGATATCAGCATTTGCTGTTAATCCCCCGGCTCGTTTAATCAGCATTGCCAAATCAGAACCATTTAACATAGTATAAACAGCTTCAGTCTTCACCTCCCCGCATACTCCAACCCTTATCGAAGCTCTTTCATCTATATCATCAGATCCCTGAATTATAAAAATCAACGAAATAGCTAACAATACCAATAGACCCAGTATGCACCAGAAAGCAACTTTCCTGAGCAAATATTTATTTTCCTTTGGTTTGAATTTCGCAGGTATTTCCACTTTTAAAGATTTTAGTACGAACCCTAATAAAATGAAATATTCATTTTAATTACATCAAGCCACATCCTTGGTTTTGCCGGATTTTTTCCGTTTTTTTACCTTTTGCCCTTCCTCATTATATCCATACTCATATCCGTAATATTGGAAGTCTGAATATCTCTGAAGTGCATTTATTTTTAAATCATTGATCACAGTTCCTATAATTTTGTCTGTGTGATGTCCAATCAGTTGAAGCAATCTGTCGAAACTTTTCCGGGAAGTATGCATCAGTCTTGCCACAATTACAATACCATCCATGTGATCCATAAAAGTTACGATATCTGGTATATGCAAAACAGCTGGTGTATCAAACAGTATAACATCAAAGTGTTTAGTTATCTCTTTAGTATATTTTTCGAATTCCGGTGAGTCGTATTGGAACCTGTACCTGTCATCGCTCGTGCCTACTCCTGTGAAGCTAAGCAGTGTATTTTTTGTCGGTTATATAATCGACTCCAGATTAACTTCACCATTGGTATAATTGAGCAATCCCAGGTCATTTTCTTTACCCATCTTTCTGGTTAATTTTGGGATAAACATATCCATGTCAACCAGTAAAACATTCATTCCTTTGTTGGCAAGAGCATCTGCTATCTGAAGACTAGCCAAAGACTTACCTTCCCTGCGCAGCGGGCTGCAAACAGAAATAAGTTTGGTGCCTTTGGCTTTAACCACTTTTTTTATGTTTACAAGTATTTCACCTGTTTCGTTCATTCGTTTATAACCTTCTTTAAGGCTATAATTACCCAAATAATAATTATCGGGATTTTTTTTATGAAATAAAGTTCCAAGCACAGGAATACCTGAATAAAAGCGGCTGTAATCTTCCAAAACCATAAGCCGGTTGTCGAGCAAATCGTAAATAAATATAAAGCCACCTCCCAACAATAAAGCAAAGAAAATCCCCACCAATATTACCAGTAATTTGCTTTTATTTGCAGGACTGGTAGGTACAACCGGTTCGTCAATGATTACAAATCGGCTGAGGCTTCCCTGCGCAGCAGTTTGAGCTTCAATTAAGCGAGAATTTACCTGATTAATAGTCATAAATACCAGCTCACGGTTGCGCAGCAATTGCTGTTGTTCTTCATTGGTAGTATCTGGCAACATTCTCCCTTCAAACTCTGCAATTACTTTTTCGAGTGACATTGCTCTTGTTTGCAGTGATATTTCAGTTATCTGAAGTTCCATCAACTTGCTCATCAATTGCGACTTAAGCGGATTCTGAACCAGACTCTTAATCTCCAGTTTTTGCTGCACGCTATCGCGCAACATATTGTTTAACTGGCTTATATTTTCTCTGATAGCTTTAACTGCTGGATGGTCTTCTTTGTTCTTTGTGAGCGACCTGGCCAGATCAACCTGTAAATTCATAAGCTGTACTTTCAGGGGCTCAGAAAATGCCGACTCATTTACAATGGTTCCATCCAGGTTTTGCAATTCAGATTCTGTGCGTTTTCGGGAGGCAATTGTTGAAGAAAGATTTATCTGGGTGTTCAGTAAATCTGTACGAAAAGCATCCAAATCAGATGAAACCTTCTTAAAATCCCGCACCATACCCGGAGTGGCACTACTATTCAATATCTGCAAATCAATTTCAGCAAGTTTTTTATTGTTATCGGCAAGTTGATTTGATAAAAAACTGATCAGCTTCTCAGAATTGTTAATCTGATGTTTCAGCAAAATATCGTTGAGTGCCTTAACGTATGCTGTAATCAGAATGGGGATGATTTCATTTTTCTTTGAAGTAACTGTAACTTTGTAAACAGGAGTTGAATTGTCTTTAGAATTCTTCATTTCTGCTTTGAACATGCGCTTGATGATAGCAGCAGAATAAGGCAGATTTGAATTTTCAAGTGTTAACCGGGCCACCTCATCGCTGCCCATAATGCTCAACCAAAAGTTTTTATCAAAATTCGATTTTATTACTGGCACATTCGATTCAACTACAAATTCCTTGATTGACTCGTTGTAAAATATCTCATATTCTGCCTTGTAATACTTTGGCATTCGCAGAGCATACGCCACTGCCAATGCAGAAAGTATAAGAGCAATGAAAAGGAATTTCCATTTATGAATCAACAATATTTGAAGATACCGCATGATATCGAATGATCCCTCCTGAAAATCTCCATTACCGGCAGCAGAGTTGCCTCCGCTGCCCTGTAATGGTTGCCTGTCGTTGGTTGATATGGGTTGGTCAGCCATTTTGCTTTTCTCTCTTGTTATGAAATCTCGAGCAACACCCTACTAATAACTAATTACCGAGGTAATTAAATCTCATTTAATGAGCAAACTAAAGCAAGCCTGCTAAACGCTGCTTTTGTCAGATTCTTTCGACTTAATGCGGTACAATTGATAACCGCCATATATGGCTGCCAAGCCCACCATTAGAAACATTCCGGAAGAAATAGCAGCATTGCCGCCTACAACTCCTCCTGAACCATCTGTATTAGGCACAGAGGGATCATCCTGAGCCAGCAGCATGATGCTTTGACCCATAAAAATTGCTAAAAAGAGAAAATATAACAAGTTGGTTTTGCTAAAAAACTTTTTCATGGTTTTTTCTTTTTTTTTGGGTGAAATTTATTCGCTGATGATGACCTTATGTGCTTCGGAGTGACCTGAAAACGATAGCTTAACAAGATAAGCGCCAGCTCTGAACGGCACAGAAGTGATAAATGTGCCATTGCCATTGAGCTGGTAACTGGCGATTGTCCTGCCGCTTATATCGTAAATCTGAGCTGTTCCAGCGTTGCCCGATAAAGAACTATACCGTATATGCAGTTCTCCATTAATGGCAAATACCTGACAATATTTTTGCACAGAAGGCTGTTCAAATAAGCCTGTTGTTTTTGCAAAATGAATTTTAAAACGGGCAGGATCATCGCTGGTGTAGTAGGCAAATGAATACTCAGGGTTCTCACTGAGCAACTGAGTATAATTGGTTTTGGTATCTTCCAGTAATATTTTCAGGTTTTCAATGCCTGCAAATGTTTCAATACCAGTAAAACGAAAACTTACCGATTCATCAGTACCGATTTTAAATGCCAGGTCAACAGTTTTATCTTCGTTGTTATATGGCATAGCATTGATGGAATACCGGTTTAAATCAGCATCTAAGGTGTATACATCGGGGAGGAGAGTTCCAGTAAGCGGAGAGAGGTTATAAGCATCATAGTTTCTGTCGAACATTGAAGTTGACTGTTCATTGAAAACAATCAATGCTTCATCTTGCTTCTCGTTTACAATCGATTTAATTCTTAATGAATTGGGAGCCTCCTCTTTTGAGGATTTGAAGAAGGATACAGTTTGTGTGGTGCGGGCATTATAATTAATAATTAACGCTGGTGAAGCTGAATTGGTGCGAACCATAAAACCCTGACCAGGCGCGATATATCGTGATCCCCCATTTACACTGCTGCCATTGATATATGTTTGCCAATAGCCACCGCTTCCATTCCAAGTATAAACAGTGTTGTCAATATTGGTTTTGGTCCAGCCTGTTGAAGAGTTCCAGTCAATGGTTGAAGGATAAGGATTTCCTACGAGATTCCAGCCCCTGTTGGATGCAGTATAGCTTACAGCAAATGAAACCTGATTTTGGTTAAAAATCCCTTCGTAAGTATACGGTGGATCTCCGGGTCCTCCTGGCTCGGGATCCATAACCATATATCCGCGGTCTCTGTAGATGATATTATCTGTAGGGGTATTCATCTGAATCCAGTTATTGGCCGATTCATTATAACGGGCCAGGTAGGAGCCCAGGAATGTTGCAGAGTATTCCGTTTCAGTGTTGGTATTTAATGGTACTGAAACTAGGTGATATTCACCAAATAGACCTCCTGTATTCCGATGGATTCGCCCCCTGACACCATCTGTATGGTGCATAAGGTTGCCAGTGGAGGAACCATTAATACCATTGGATTCTATTATTATACTTACTCTAGTTGGATTCGCAGAGCCTTCTTCAGTAATTTCGCCATTCACTGTTAAATTTTGCCCGGCACCAACTGTCAGCATTCGGTCTGTTTCAATCAGCATATTGTTACAAACTGCATTAGCAATGTTTACATAGCAATTGGCTCTGATAATTACCGAATTAGTGTTGCCAGGGACCAGGTTGGATGACCAGTTGGCAGCACGATTCCACAAATTGTCGACAGTTCCTAAGAAAATATAGTCTGGTTCACTGCTTTCTGTATAAGTGGTAACCTGATTTGAGGTGGAGGCACTATAAGTATCA
>JANJXJ010000005.1 GCA_024709105.1 Lentimicrobium sp.
TGCTCTCGGTGTATGATACCGCATCGGTGCGCAATCCGGTTTACCGTTACGACCGTCCGGGTACATACAATGCCTTGCTGACAGTAACCAATGAGTTTGGTTGTAACGATACCATCTCCCATCAGTTAAGGGTGAATCATCTGCCGGTGGCCGACTTTACTTTCAGTCTGGCTTGTCAGAACAATCATACTATATTTACTGACATCAGCGACAGTGCCGATGCAGCCATAGAACAGTGGTGGTGGAAATTCAGAGATTCAACTACCATGCTCGGTCTGGCCGGAGTACAAAATCCCAACTTTATCTTCGAAAAAACCGGAACCTACGATGTTGACCTCATCATCATCAACGAAAATGGTTGCAGCGATACCACTACCAAACAATTAGTGGTTAACCCCAAACCTGTAAGTGCTTTCTCCATCACCGAGAATTACGAAAATACACAGGGCAGGGTGTTGTTTACCAACGGATCTATTGGAGCACTGGCATATGAGTGGAATTTTGGAACAGGTATTCTCTCCTTCGAGGTAGATCCTGTGGTGGACTTCCCATCCGACGGAACTTATGAGATCAGTCTGGTAACCCTCAATGAGTTTGGCTGTCCTGATACTTTAACCATGGATTACAACTTCATGTTCAAGGGCTTGTGGGTACCCAATGCATTCTCGCCCAACAACCCCAATTCCGAAGTAAGGTTATTTAAACCCATAGGTATCAACCTCAGGACATATACCATTGAAGTTTTTGATACCTGGGGCAACCTGATGTGGACTTCTTCGGAACTGGATGCCAATGGTTCGCCCGCCGAAGGATGGAATGGCGTATTCAACGGTAACCTACAGTCGCAGGATACCTTTATGTGGAAAGTTACCGCTGTGTTTAAAGATGGAACCATCTGGAGGGGCAACAGCGTTGGAAACAACAAGAACATTGCTCCGGTACCTTACGGAACCGTAACCATGATCAGGTAAAAACGGCAGCATTAATCAGAAAAACGTACAGTCATGAAAAAGACAACTTTATATTTACTCTCAGCACTTGTACTGCTCATCATAAATGGTGCAAAGGCACAGGACCCGTTGTTCTCGCAATTCTACAACAATCCTGTATATTACAATCCTGCTGCTGTGGGATTAAACCCCGGACTAAGGGCGAGGTTTGCTGTTCGCGAGCAATGGCCACAACTGCCGGCCGATTTGCGTACCTATACCTTCTCCATGGATATTGCCGAGAGAAAAATACCCGGATCGGGCGGACTTGGCCTGGTAATCCTCAACGATAATGCAGGAACCGGATATCTGAAAACTTCTTCAGTGGGTCTTTCTACCTCGGTAAGGGTTCCTTTGCAGGAGAATATGGTATCGCAGGTAGGCATCACCACCACCTTTGTTCAGAAACGCCTCAACTGGGATAACTTAGTGTTTACCGATCAGTTGCATCCCATTTATGGCAACATTTATGAATCAAGCTTCCAGGTGCCTGAAAATGAGAATGTTTTCTATCCTGATTTTTCGGTTGGAGGTATATTCAGGTTTACCGAAAGCAGCAATACCTTCAGTGCCATACAGGGAACATTCGGATTGGCTGTACATCACCTTTTCAGACCCAATGAGTCATTTATCGGGCTTACCTCTCCCTTGCCACGCAAACTGGCGATTACCGGGGATCTTATACTTGAGATTGACGGCGACGGAGATAAGTTGTACTATCAGCGCCTGGAAAGCAAGAGCTCTTCATTCAAATTCAATCCCGGTTTTATTTACGAGCAGCAGGCCGATTACAGGACTTACGCATTGGGTGTAAATATATTAAAATCAGCAATATACACCGGAGTGTGGTTTCGCAACCGCACCACCGATTTTGTAAAGTCAAACGACCTGATCTTTATGCTGGGAATCAATGCAGGTTTGTCGGAAACTACCCGCATGAAAATTAACTACACCTACGACTTTGTACTAACCGAAATCAGAACGGCAACCGGATGTTCACACGAAATATCCATAACCATAGAACTCGACGACTTTAATATGTTCAATCGCGGGCGCAATTCAGGCGGATTCGGAGGCTCAGGCCGCCACCGCCGCTCCATGCAGGAACTGGAATGTTGCCCGTTCTGACAAAGATAAGCGATCCCCCCGACCATTCATCTGTAATGGTTTTCGCAGAGAAAGGCCCCGAAAGGGGCCTTTTTTAGGTGTAAAGAGATTAAAGAATTTACAGTTTATGCTTTGTACTGGAATATTTGAGCCGACCGAAGTCGCGCCCTGCTGTAGTGCAGCGAAAGCGGGGGAGCTCAGCAACGCTAATCCTTGAATCCTTGAATCCTTGAATTCTTGAATTCTTGAATCTTTGAATTCTTGAATCCTTAAATCACTTCACCACCTTCGCACTCCCAACCGTCTTATCTTTATAAACCAACCTCAACAGATACATTCCTGGAACCCACCGTTCTGCATCGAACTGCACCACCATTTGCCCTTGAGTAAGTTTTTGTTCGGTAATAAACCTTCCACTTAATTCAAAAACCTGCAAGGTGCTTTGCTGCTGGTAGTTACTTTGGTAAAGGGCGGTATTTAAACCTTTGTTGTTGTTTCGGATGGCAACAAACTCCGGCAACCTCACCTGAAATACATCGTTTACCGGGTTGGGGTAAACTTCCATTACTGCTACATCGGGCAGGGTGGCGAGGTGTTCTGCACTTACCACAATATCACACTGTTCCATACCAATGGTATCGTGCGGAGCTACACCTCCGGGGCAGGCATAATCATACACCCGGGGGGTGGGGTCATACACATCGTCTTCGAGGGTGGAGGTGAGTTTATAAAGGAATGTATTCGAACTGGAATTAAATATTGTAGAATGAGTAGCCCCGGTTGCTAATATTTTATTTTCATATGTTTTTGATAATAACAATTGGCAGGAATTATTGGTATAATTTGTTAGTTCTCTGTTTATTAACATGTTCCCATTTGTATCAAGAACCGAAATATCGAATACTCCCGTGCCTGTTCCGAAAGTTTGACGTGACCCGGTAATGGCTATGGTATTGTTTTCTAACCAGCAAAGAGAATGTGTTTGTGCCATAACTCCAAAGCAGTAGTTTATGGGATTTATTTCATCAAGTGAATGCTTTCTGAAGCTTTGATTACTTATACATGCATCCCCTGCTGAGAAAAGCATTCCTGAGGGTGATTGAATAGTCTGATTATCCGTTGCATCTCCTATTGTATCATTTTCATAGTATAAGATTTGAAAATTGATAATATCACCATTTGGACTAATATTTAATTTTAATGGTTTAGTATGAGTTTGTTGTTGAGATAGTCCATAAATACCATACCCGGAAATCAAAAGAGATGAATCTGCAAGTTCAATGATATCATTAAATACTTCAGTTTCCAGTATGGGATGATCATATTCAAACATCCATTGAATTTGTCCGTTAAAATCGAATTTAATCAATGTTTTGGTATGATTCCCAACTTTCATTAAGCCAATATATCCATCTGAACTATTTATAAAAGACCCTGCATCATTGTGAATGTCTGGGGTATCAAATAATTTGCACCAGTCTATCTGTCCGCAAGGATTTAATTTTATGAATACTGCATTTTTGGTTACGCCAAATGGATTTGTTTCTAAATAGCCGGTATTCATACTTATTATTATTCCTGAGTCTGAGGTTGCTTTCATAGACTTACTTGAGGAATAATAATTGTTAGTGTTTCCAAAATTACGTTCCCATAATACATTGCCGTTAATATCTGTTTTAATTAACCAGCCACTTAACACATGGTATGTGTACCCTTCTATATTACTCAGGATTGCGAATCCGTGATCATAAGTCTCCACAGCACATACAGATGATGTAATGCTTGATGTTCCTTGATAAATTTTAGGCCATGTTTGTGAAACGGCTAAGAAAGCGAATGCGAAATTTAATACAATAAATAGAAATGAAGTTTTCATGAACCTGAATTTTAAATTGTTAATTCTGAGATTGTGTGCCGGTATTCTGGCTTAATTTTTTTGATTTGGAATTACAAACCAGCAATAAATAGTACTTTTGACTGTCACATTACTGATTGCGGATTTCAATGCCGATGGCTATCGGTATCGGAATGCAGATTTCGGATTTCGGATTACCTTCGGTCGGTTGCGGATTTCCGACCACTGATTTCCGACCTCCGGCCTCTGACCACTGACTTCCGACCTCCAAAAATCACTTCACCACCTTTGCACTCCCTACCGTCTTTTCTTTGTACACCAATCGCAGCAAATACATTCCCGGCACCCAGTGTGAGGCGTCGAACTGTGCCACCAACTGTCCCTGAGTAAGTTTTTGTTCAGAAATAAATCTGCCACTCAGATCAAAAACCTGCAAGGTGCTTTGCTGCTGGTAGTTGCTTTGGTAAAGGGCGGTATTTAAACCTTTGTTGTTGTTTCGGATGGCAATAAACTCCGGCAACCTCACCTGAAATACATCGTTTACCGGGTTGGGGTAAACCTCCATAACCGCTATATCGGGCAGGCTTGAAAGGTGGGCTGCACTTACCACAATATCACACTGTTCCATACCGATGGTATCGTGCGGAGCTACACCTCCGGGGCAGGCATAATCATACACCCGGGGGGTGGGGTCATACACATCGTCTTCGAGGGTGGAGGTGAGTTTGAAAAGGTAGGTTTGAAGCATGGGGCCATACGGGTTTTCTTCGGCGCTGCCTGTGGCGAGGATTTTATTGTCGCGGGTGGCGTTTACACTGTATATTCGTCCAGTATAATTATCAAGAAACCTACGCCGGTGAAGTACATTGCCGATTGTATCTATAATCATCACATCGGCACGGTATTGCCACCAATTATTATCATAACCTTCAGTATATCCCGAAATTACAATTGTGCTGTCTGCCATCCAAGCAAGAAAACCGTTATCACTTATTGTATCATTCAGTACAAAATACTCCAGATTTGTTCCATCTGCTTTTTGTTTTCTAAGCGTTTTTTTGTTATAGTTATAGGGGTATGTTTGTGTGGTAATAGTGAATCCGGCAGAGTAAAGATTACCCGTGTTGTCTTTAATGGTTTGGTAATCCCCTCCTCTTACTGTGTCAATATCATAATGTAAGGCCTTCCAGCTTATTTCTTCACCATCTGAGGCAATATGCAGTTTTACAGGTTTTAAATAAATATTAGTAGATTGCCCATCATCATAATAACCATATCCTGTTAAAATGACTGAACCATCATCTAGTGCAACTAGATCAAAAGGTATATTATCAACAATTGTATCGGAGTCGTAGGTAAAAAGCCATTGTATCTTGCCATTAAAGTCCATTTTTACAACACCGAGGGCATTGGTTGGAACATTCAAGTTAAAGTACAGTCCAATATAGCCATCATTGGTCTGAACAATATCGATTCCTGAATTATCAGTACCCATAAGATTAACGATGGTGCACCATTCTAATTGTCCACAAGCATCAAGTTTGAGGAAAGCAGGATCGTCGATAATGCCATATTGATCTTCCTCGGCAAACTGAGTGGACATAGCAACAATTAATCCTGAATCACCAGTAATTGACATGTTATCAACCATTGAAAGATACTGTGAAGGTTTCCCCAAAAACCTTTCCCACAATACTTCCCCATTAATATCTGTCTTAATCAACCAACCAGAGTTTCTGCCATGATATTGATTCCATTTCTCTGCAAGTAGGATAATTCCATTATCATAATATTCAATGGCAGTTATACCTTGAGAATACTCTCCAGGATTTGTATAAATCCTTGGCCATGTTTGTGAAATCAATAAAAAAGGAAATGAAAGAAATAGAAAAAAAAACAGGAATATATTGATTTTCATAATGTCAGTTTTAAAACAACCTGCAGGCTAAATTCTGCCTGCAGGATTGCTGGTTTAAGAAAAGTTATTTGACAACCAGTTTAGTGGTTAATACTTTATTGCCACTTTTTAAGCTTAAAGTATAGACTCCGGATGTTAAACCATCAGTACGCAAAAGGTGCTGATTGATGCCAGGTTTCAGGTTCTCCGACCTGATCACACGCCCATCCTGGCTTAACAGTTCTACCATGCCGCTTTCTTCCAACGCATAGTTTACAATTGTGTAATCGGATGCAGGATTGGGAAATACATGGATTGCTGTTTTATCATCTTTGGCTTTTTTAAGCTTATCAAATTCTGCTGCCAATGATTTTAATGTAGTATCTGGTACCGGAACAACAGCTTCATAACTCATTAAACGGTTAGCTGTAAGCAGGTTGCGGGCTGAGATACCGGCAGGATTGTTTACGTAAATGCGCATTTGCTTTATCATGGCAATATCGGCTGCTTGTAAAAAATGCCTGGTTGAATTAGCTGGAATTGATTTTGCTAAGTAAAATAAAATATTAAAATAAACAAGAAATTATTTTGACTTGAATGTAATTTGGAAAAGTTATAAATAAGTAGTTATATTGATGATACTCTTCAAATTAGTTGTAATGATTGTTGTAATGACGCACTTTGGCTTTGCAAATATATTTTAAAATGGATATAAAATAGTCTTCTTTAATGAGCATTGTACTTATTGTAAAGTCAGGTTTATACGTCTTAAGCATTTTTAACTGAATGAATGTAATGGATAAAAAAACACAAGATTTAAACACTATTGGTTTAAATAATTCTAATACCTGAAATCAAACAGAAGTGTTGTAAACCTGGCATTGCAGGGAATAGTGCTTCCCTGACGCTCTGCATGGCTACAATGCTAATACATTCAATTATTAACTATTTATGATGTTTACTGTAAAACAAAAAACCCGCCATCGGCGGGTTCTGATAATTTAAAAAACTGGCTTAAGCTGGCTTTTAAATACGGCTTAAAGAAAAATAATCTGTACAAGAATATAAACCGGTAAAAGCACAATAAGTGAGAATTTAATCATATAGCCAAAAAATCCCGGCATATTGATTTTATTTTCTTCGGCAATGGCTTTAACCATAAAGTTAGGTCCATTGCCAATGTATGTCATCGCTCCGAAAAATACTGCTCCTGTTGATATGGCTTTGAGCAGATGATCGGGAATACCGGCCACTAAGCCACTGCTGCCAGGATCGGTTAAGCCAAGCGCCAGATTATAAAAGGAAACCGCAGTAGGAGCATTGTCGAGGAAGGAACTCAGGGCACCAGTGGCATAATAAAACTGGGCAACTGTTTCAACGCCCAGCGTTTTGGCATTGGCCTCAAGCCACAGCAGGGCCGGAACCATGGTGATAAATATCCCTAAAAACAGGTAGGCTACCTCAATAATAGGTGTGTAGGTAAACTTATTTGCCGAACGAAGTTCTTTGGAGGTAAAATAGAGCGAGAGCCCGGCCATCAGCAATATAAAGCCTTCGCGTATAAAAGCCAGGTAATGATTGTGCTCAATAGCAGGTATATACTGCTTGTTGAGGAATGCTACCGAAAACACAACACCGGCCAGAAAAATAAAATTAAAAGAGCCTTTCAGTTTGATGGGAGTAATGTTGGTTTTGTCGAATGCAATATTTTCGGGGGGCTCTTTCAGGTAGTAGTACTTATCGGTAAAATAATAGATGATAAGCAGAAGGGCATTGGTAAAAATCCATTCGGGCAGCAACTGGAAGAACCATCCAAACGGGGCGCCTCTCAGATAAAGCAGAAACAGGGGAGGGTCGCCCAGCGGGGTGAGTAGTCCGCCGGCATTTGCAACTATGGCTATAAAGAACAATATGGTATGTACTTTAAACTTACGCTGTGAGTTGGTGTTGATTACGGGCCTGATGAGCAACATGGCTGCACCTGTGGTTCCCATAAAAGAAGCCAGCAAAGCGCCTATTCCCAGAAACAGAAGGTTGATGGAGGGCTTGGCCTCAATGTCACCACTCAGGTTGATGCCTCCGGTAATTACAAACAACCCGCCCAATAAAATAATAAACGGGATGTAATCAAAGATAATCTGATGCTCAAGGTTGTGAAAAAAACCTGTGGAGATCAGGTAAATGGCAGTGGGCACACCCAACGCCAGCGAAATAATGAGTTTGTTTTTATTCTCTTCCCACCAGTGGTGAAAAAACAGCGGCCCGATGGCAATCATAAGCAGCATAATGAGGAAGGGAATTGAAGCATACAGGGGTATGCTCTCGTGCATTGCATGTTCCATAAGTCAAACCTGTTTATTTAACAACTGCTAAAGTATAAAAACGATTCAGAAATACAATGTTTATTGTATATAAAATTATAGATATATCATGTGGCATCCATAAAATCAACGGCAAAACCAACTGCCGGTTCATACTCTGAATTTATGTTAAAACCCACAAGTAAGGCCTGTTTAAATACTCTAAAACAATCTTTTGCCAGGATGATTTTTCTCAGTTATATTTGTAACTTATTGTAATACATTATGTTATGAAACATGTTTTTGAATATTGATGTAATTCGGTTCTATTTGCCCGCATGAAGTATTGTTGTGACATTATATACAGCTCGACAAACAAGATAATGCTGCTACTGAAACATTTGTACAGACTTAAATTTAATGGCAAACCCGGCAAAACCATTTTAAGTTTTAGCCGGGTGTAAGGAAGAGGATAAACAGCTGATTAAGCCTGGAAAGTTGTAATTTTACTTCAGGCAGCTGAGAATGAACGCAATAGATTACAATTCGTAACCGAAGCGGCGAAGTTGCTGAGGGTCGTCGCGCCAGTCCTTGCTTACTTTTACGCGCAGTTCAAGAAAAACCTTTCCTTCAATGAACTCCTCAATATCTTTTCGGGCAGCCATTCCCAGCCCTTTTATGGATTTGCCATTATGGCCAATGATGATGGCTTTTTGCGATTCGCGGGCCACATAAATGGTTGCCGAAATATGTGTAATGTTCTCCTGCTCTTTGTATTCGTCAACGGCAACTTCCACCGAGTATGGAATTTCCTGCTTAAAGTAAAGCAGAATCTTTTCGCGAATGATTTCAGAAACAAAGAACCTCATGGAGCGGTCGGTGAGCTCATCTTTGGGGTAATAGGCCGGAGAAACAGGCAGTTTTTCAATCAACACATCAAACACACGGTCAAGGTTGAATTTGTGAAGTGCAGATACAGGAATCACTGTTGCTGCCGGAAATTTTGCCTCAAGTTCCTGCAGCAACCCAATGACTTCGGCTTGTTCGCAGAGGTCAATTTTATTGAGCAGCGCAACCACAGGCCTGCCGAGGGAGTTGAGTTTATCAACAAACTCCTGATCAAATGCTGCATCACCTTTTTCGGTAACGAGTAAAAATACATCGGCATCTTCAATGGCAAGGTGCACAAACTTCATCATAGATTCATGAAGTTTATAGTGAGGTTTTACTATGCCGGGAGTGTCGGAATAGACAATCTGGAAGTCATCACCGTTGACAATCCCCATAATTCTATGGCGGGTAGTTTGGGCTTTGGAGGTAATAATGGAGAGTTTTTCGCCCACCAGAGCATTCATAAGTGTTGATTTTCCGACATTTGGGTGGCCGATGATGTTTACAAAGCCCGATTTGTGATCCATAAAAAAAAATTGAAATTAAATTTGCACAGCAAAGAAACAAAATATATCTTTGCAGCCCGGTTTAA
>JANJXJ010000218.1 GCA_024709105.1 Lentimicrobium sp.
GCAGGCATATCGGCAAACTCTGCTCCTGAACTGCAATCGCTGCCACAATGCAGGCAACTCAGATTGCAGCGCTGAGTGCATTCCCAGAAAAGATAATTTAACTCATGAATTTTGGTTTCATGTGCTCTGAACCTCCTGAAAAGGAATTGTTTCAAACGGTTCATTCTTCGGTTTTGAGTGCAACCGGAAGGTGTACCACTCCGTTTTCAACTTTCACCAGCGTATCAAAGGGCTGATATCTTCCGTTTTCAACGGAATCAACATCCTCAAACAGCACTCCGAATCTGTCTCCCTCGCGAAAGTTGTGATAGATGGAAAATTCGCCCAGCGAATCGGTGTATCCGTAAATATCAAAATCTTCAATAGTAACCCGAATACCATGCACTGGTTCACCGGTGGATTGTGAAATTACCTTTCCATAAATCAGAACATCGGGGTCGAAATCACGGGGCGTACCATAACAGGCCTGAAATACAAACAATGCTGTGGCAAGCCCGGCTCCGCCCAACAGCTTTTTGTAGATGTTTCGGTTCATAAAACTGAAGGTTAAATGCACTACGAAAATACTGAATTATTTAATCAGAATCAATATAAATTGCTGCTTCCCTATACAATTTTAAGATTATATAATCTAGGCTTACGGGTTGATTATCTGATTCTTGATAAATTCGCCATACTGCCTGCCCGAGCTTTTTACAATTCTCACCTGATTTGTAAAATCAACATAAACCAGCCCGAACCGGGGATGGTAGCCCTCTGCCCACTCAAAATTATCGGTGAAACTCCATACAAAATAGCCTTTCACTTGTATACCTTCTGCTTCAGCTCTTTTTATCCTGATTATACTTTGTTTGATATATTCACTCCGGTCTGTATCCTGAACCTGCTGATTGTAAACTACATCATGGAAAGCCGCTCCGTTTTCAGTAACTATGAGTGGCATACCCGGTAAATCATCAGAATACCTCTTCAGCATAAAATAAAGGCTGTCAGGGTAAACTTCCCAACCCATGGCAGTAGTTTTTACCCTGCGTTTGGATGCTTTAACCATCTTAGCCTGAATGTAAGGCATAAAATATGTATGTTTAACCACTTCACGGGTATAATTCTGAATACCAATAAAGTCCATGTTGAAAGCAAGTTTTTCCCGGTCGCCGCTTTTTATGTACCTTTCAATTCTTTCAAGAAATTTAAGATCATGGGTGGGATATCCTTTGCCGGTTAATGGTTCTATAAACATGCGGTTAAGCAAAGCATCTGCTCTCAGTGCTGCCTGAATGTCTTTTTCCCTGTTGCTGAAGGGTTCAATGTAAGTGCAGGAGAAAGTAGTTCCGACAACAGATTCAGGAGCGATGGCTTTAATTACCCTGCCTCCTTCAGCCTGACATAACGCCGCATGGTGAATTGCCGGAATGTAGTTGCTGATCCCTCTGCGGCCCGGGGCATGAATTCCCAGAAAATATCCCGCACCTGTAAAAACCGATGGCTCATTCAGCACCATCCAGTATTTCACCCTGTCGGCAAAGTTTTTTATACAAACCTGTGTGTATTCCATAAACCATGATACCACATCGCGGTTTGTCCAGCCTCCCTTAAGCTCAAGATACTGTGGCAGATCCCAGTGATAAAGGGTAATCCATGGCTCTATGCCTAGTCTGCGGCATTCATCAATCACCCGGTTATAAAAATCAATGCCTTTTTGATTAATACGCCCGGTTCCTTCGGGCAGTATGCGGCTCCAGGAAATTGAGAATCTGAATGCTCTGATTCCCAGCTCTGCCATTAAGCCAAGGTCGCTTTTGTAATTGTGATAAAAGTCACAGGCTACCCGGGCATTTTCATTGTTTTTTATCTTTCCTTTTTTTTGCGTAAAAACATCCCAAACCGATTCGCCTTTGCCATCGGTCAAATATGCGCCTTCTGTCTGGAATGCTGACGCCGAAGTCCCCCAAACGAACTTTTCTCCGTTGAATGCGCCTTGCTTCAAACTCATACAATCAGAATTGTGAAATCAGCCCGGTTAATATTAAATTTCTGAGTTTTCTGGTTGAATAATCCGGGTTTTTGGTATTTCTTTCAGGGATAGGCAGTTGAGACTGTTCTTCGATGATTTGATTAAAAATCTTCTCGGTGAAATCAGGATAATTTACTTCAATGGTTTTATCGTTTATTATCCAATTGTTGATTTTCTCAACTTTGTTTGATTTCAGACTTTTTATTACAGGAACTCCCATTTCCTTAAGCGCTGCCGCATTGCATAACTGCTCATACTGCCCTTTCATGGGAATCACCATCAGCTTTTTGCCAAGATACAATGCTTCGGCCGGAGTTTCAAATCCGGCTCCGCACAAAACTCCTTCGGCTGATGCCATACTTTCAATAAAAGCTTCGTTATTAATAGGATATACCTTTATATTGTCATCGCTGTAAGCTGCTTTGTTATGTTTCGAAAATATCTGCCACTGCACTGGTGCGCACTGTTTCAGTACATTAATTATCTTTTTGTCTTCATAGGCAGGAAGATAAACTGTATAATGTCCCAGATTACCGGGCCTGATTTTTCTGACCTGTGCCCGGATAACCGGAGTGAAAGTGCGGCTGGTGTATGGTTTAAAATGGAATCCATATGCAGCATCGGCAGGTGCATAATTTTTGATAATAGCTCTTCCTATTATGTCGGGTTGTGATGGTTGCGGTGATTTCTTGCTGGCTACAGCTGCCTGATGGCTTACCGCAATACATCTGATGTTCCTGATTTGACAAGCCCAGGCCGATACCGGTTCAAAGTCGTTGATTACCAACTCATAATTTTCTACCGGCAGGCTGTTGATTTCGGAAAGTAATGACTTAATATAGTTTTTACGGTAAGTCTCTGGCAGATTGATTCCACCATTTTTTCCAAAAACAAAACTCAGTCCCTTAAACCTGTACTTCACAGGATAAGGCAATTCCACATCGGCTTGTGTTCCACTGATGAGCAAATCAACCTCATGATTTTTCATAAGAACCGGCACAATATCCCTGGCCCGGCTGATGTGGCCATTGCCGGTGCCCTGAATGGCATATAAAATCTTCATTGACGTAAAATATTGAATTCGAGTAACATGTTGTCGAAGAGGCCTGCACTGTCGGGCTCTTTTTCGTCTGATTCCTGATTGCTTTTCATCGCCTCACGGTCAGCTTTGCTGAACTTGTATATTGTCCATTCACCATCAGCAAATTCCAGTGCCGATAGATTTTCTACCCAGTCGCCCGAATTCATGTAAACAATACTTCCTTCCTGATTGGTAATGGTCTTTATTTCAGGATGGTGAATATGCCCGCATACCACATACCCAAATCCATTGCTTATGCCAATGTCAGCACTTATTTTCTCAAAATTGTTGATGAAGGCAACAGCTGATTTAACTCCTTCTTTAATTCTTTTCGAAATGGAGAGCTTCCCCTTTTTCAGAATGTTCTGGGAAATAAAATTTGCCAGCCGGTTGATCAGGATAAGAATATCATATCCGATTGAACCCAGCTTGGCCAACCATCTGGAGTATTGCATGGTAACATCAAATACGTCGCCGTGAAAAAACCATGCTTTTTTACCATCCGGCAAATCGAGTACCAACTTATTCACAATTTGCAGCGAACCCATCCTTAAGCCGGTAAACCTGCGCAACATTTCATCATGGTTACCGGTAATGTAATAGGTTTTAACACCGTTTCCAATCCATTTCAGCAAGTGTTTTACCACCTTCATGTGGCTTCCCGGCCAGTAGTTTTTACTGAATTGCCACACATCCACAATATCTCCGTTAAGAATCACCATTGCGGGTTTTATACTTTTCAGATAAAACAGCAACTCTTTGGCATGACAGCCATAAGTGCCGAGGTGAATGTCTGATAAAACCAGAATATCAACCCGCCTTTTCTTCTGTTTCATTCTTTCTTTCAGTGTTTTGAACAGGGGAAATTGCCGCGAAGCAGATTAATCAATACAACTGAAATGTCGTGATCAATATTTTCTGAGAAACGCTTGATCAGTTTAAGGAGGCGCTGTGTAGCGTGGTCGGCCAGGCCGGAAACAATGAAATAGAAATCCGGTTGCGATATAATGGTTCTGGATGCCATGTTGCAAAATTTTGCCAAAGCTATAACTGCAGTGTAATGTTAAGATTAAAGTAATGTTATGTAAATGTTAATTCTGTATTATCTCCGGTATCTTCAAACAGGCCATTCAGTTATTTAATGAAAGAAAGTCATTTTATTTATTGATAATCAGTGATGTATATTTTTTTTGAAATTTTTTATCGTTCTTCCAACCCTTCCGGATTTTGCCTGTCATTAATTCAAACGTCACAAAAAATACTTATGAAAAGCACTAATTCAAAACTCAGGGCTGCCGGTTTGATACAAATCGCAGCTGTATCTCTGCTTGCTCTCCTTTTTACTTCCTGTATTGGTGAACGTATCGAAGGAAATTATCATCTCATAACCGAAGAAAGGGAGGTCAGGCCTTTTGACGATGTTATGCTTACCGGTAATCTTCAGGCTGAAATTATTCCTTCAGATGAGGTAAAAGTAATCATTAAAGGCGAATCCAATGTATTGCCTTATCTTCAAACCAAAAGCGACGGTGTTACCCTCACAATTGGATTCAGGAACGGCTACAACATTCACGAAAACTATCCCGTTGAGGTAAAAATTTACACACCTGTTCTTCAGGGAATCAGAGTATCGGGTTCAGGTAATGTTTATAGCGGAATGTATAGCGCCGATTACGTTTTTCTTGAAGTTTCAGGATCTGGCAGCATATCATGCGGATTTGATGCTGAGGCTGTTGAAGCCCGCATCTCGGGCTCTGGAAGGATTTTTGCTGAAGGCTGGGCCAGTACCGGGCAGTATCGTGTTTCAGGTTCAGGCAATATTGATGCCAGCGATTTACTCCTCAGTCATTGCAATGCGCGTATTTCAGGAAGCGGAAACATCAGAACCTCGGTATCCTCGGTGCTTGATGCAAATATCAGCGGAAGCGGGAATGTGTATTACAAAGGCAACCCCGAAGTGTTTACGCAGATTTCAGGATCTGGCAAAGTAATCAGGTTCTGAAACAATTGAAATAAATGCAAAAAACTCGTTTAACTATGACTAGAATTCTATTTTCAGTTCTTTTCTCGCTGATTTTTACCAGCCTTTTCTCGCAGGATTACGAAAGAGCAGCAGGCCTCAGACTTGGCGCTTCGCCCGGCATTACCTACAGGCAAATGCTTGGCTCTGATTTTAGTGCCGAAGTAATGTTGCTCAGGCAAAATCATGGAAGTGTAGCCGTTCTGCTTTTCGAAAAACACCGGCCTGTTTTGCTTTTCGACGAAATAAACATGAATCTTGTTTACGGAGCCGGAGCTCACATCGGTATTGGATTTGGAAACCGATGGATTTATGATCCTTATGAGCCAGAATATCATAAGGTTAGAAACAACAGGCTGAGACTTGGTGTGGATGCCTATGTGTCGCTTGAATACAAAATGGATGATCTGCCGCTGCTTTTCAGCCTCGACTGCAAGCCTTACCTGGAACTATTCGACAATCCGTATTCAGGAATTCATCTTCCGGTGATGGCAGTAGGTGCCAGATATACATTCTGATTCTTTAACTCAAACTTAACACAACAATAACTCAAAACCATGAAACAGATTTCGATTTTACTTTTTTCAGCCCTGATGAGTCTAAGTGCTTTTTCACAGGAACAGGATACACTCCGTTTGTTTGGAAATAATCGGAAAGAAAAAGCTCCCAAAGAAACCCAAAAGGATAATTTCTTTAATTCTGATTCCGGAAACGGAATTCGCACCATCACCGGTCCCGGGCACAAACTTGGCTTTTACTTCGGTTTTAATACATCATATTCTCAGATTGATGGTTACGATGCATTCAGCGCCGGGGCTTCAGTGGCTATGATTTCAAATCACGGGCTTGCACTGGGTTTTGCAGGCAAGGGATTTTTTAGCGAAGTTTACAAAACTGAACCGGGCTCAAATACCAGTTATGG
>JANJXJ010000018.1 GCA_024709105.1 Lentimicrobium sp.
GTGCGATTGATAGAACCGGTGTTATTGCCGCCGTTTACGCTGTTGCGCCGTTTCAATTCCAGAGATGGTGCGATTGATAGACGTTCAAAATTACAAAATTATGCTCTGTTTATCAGAACTTTACCTTTGTAATTTCGTACTTTTTTGTCGTCGGTTGTAGTCGATCGCCAATGGCTGCTTTTTACCCTTTCTTCGACTACTTTAATAAAATGCACATTTTCAGTGAACTAACAAAGTTTTAATGTACTGTCGGTCACATTATATGCATTTAATGTTAATGTATTGCAGGCAACGACAACCCTCAAATGATATTGTCTAAATTACTTCGCTCATTACCAACTATTTCCTTGTACAGCCATTTGCTGTCCCGAGATTTAAAAAATATAAGACTGTCGCACTCTTCATCCATAAATGCCCTGGCCTTACTTTTTAATTCCTCCAGCTTTACTTCGCTGATCTCTCCTTCAAATACCGAATTCTGAATCCAATTCAAGTATTTGCGACACAATTTAAGCATTTTTCCAACACGTTTCTCGCCAACATCATAAACCAATATCACATACATACAATTTCTCCTTTCTACCACCAGGCTTTAAATGGTTTATATTCCTCAATTTCAAGTACATGCTTGCTCAGCTTGTAACATTCCAGCTTGATCAGATGCCGGTAACTTACGCTCCGCTTTAACGTTCTGTGCTGTATGGTTTCATTCAACTTCTCCTCAAAAGATGAAATAAATGTCTTTTTGCCTTTTTCGCTCAGTATAACGCGATTAAGCTTCTGCTCAAAATCTGAGCTTTGTATTTCTCTTTTATTCAGCACTTTAAATATAATCCGATCAACCAGCAGAGGTTTAAATACCTCGGCAAGATCAAGAGCCAGCGAATACCTGCGGTCGCCCGGACTATGCAGATAGCTTATCGTAGGATTCAATTGTGTTTGATGTATTGCCCTTAAACATTGTGAATAACACATCATATTACCAAACGAAATCAATGCATTTACTTCGTTTTGCGGAGGTTGCTTTGTGCGGTTTCCCATCTCAAAATTATTGATAATGAGATTAAATGCTTCGTAATAGTATTGCCTGATGTTGCCTTCCAATCCCATCAGCTCATCGGTCTTTTTGCATAAACCGATTGAAGAAACAAGATTTTCAATAGCAGATATTATTTCTGACAAGTCCTTGCCCCGGTTATGATAGTACTTCAGGTTTTTTATCATATTGTAACTGGCCCCGTCAATAAACCTGCGGGCAATTTCAATCCTTTTGGCCGAATTAGTGTATGCCTCCACCTGCTTTACAATCATTCTGCCTGATAATAATCCGTCGCGAGGCATAAATGAACCGGTGTAGTTTTCGTAATAATCGAAAAAGTGAACACTTATTCCATTCTTTCCCAAAAAGTTATACAAACTGCTATTGGCCTGCAGCGAACCGAAAGTGTAAAACTCCTCAACGTTTTCAACCGGTAGGTAGCGGGGCGGACCTTCGTTGCCTTCTTCATCCGTAGGAACAAATTTCAGGGTGTTGTCTTTGCGCGACAGATTCCCGGGATTAAACAAGTAGTAGGTCTTCTTCATATGAAAAATATAAACCGGTTTTCAGCATCCCTGCTGAGTTGATAATTCTGCCCTGCGCTGAAAAAATACGATGCCAGCACCGCAAGAGATCTGTCCTGCATCATCATTCTTCACCGCTCCAGCAAAAATCATAATAAGAGCAATGTTTGCAAATGCTCATTTTTTCTTTTTCCGGGCAATGCTCACTCTGGCATATTTCCTCAATTTCGGCCATAATGCCTGGAAATTCAGCCCTGTCAACATCACTCAGAAATATTTCTTCCGTTTTTCTGAGTTTGGGGTATTCGAGTATTCCGTGACTGGCTTTGATGCCATGCTGCTCAAAAACCCAGAGATAATACCTGAGCTGCATTTCATGTGCCGATTCAATTTTGTCTGACTTTTTTATTTCATGAATCACCCCTTGCCGGGCATCGTAATAATCAACCTTAATTCCGCCGATTTCTACCTCTTCGAAACGACTGCTGCGCGAAGGATAAGAAGTTTCATGGATAAGTTTACCCATTTCAACCAGCTCAGAGGTATGTTCCATTTGCATACCATTGGCAAATAACCACAGTTTGCGGTGGCAAATCATAAAATAGTTAAAATGTGTACCTGTAATTCTCATTCGGGCGTGTTTGGTTCGTCAAGTTCCTTTCTGTAGGCAAAACACTCAAATTCCTCTCCTTCCTGCAGGTTCATGCGGGTAAGGGTACAGAGTATATTATCTTCCCAGTCCTCACTCAGGTAAATGCTGCAGCTCAGGCACAAGTCCGGGATATGCACCAGTGACGGATCAACCGGAGTGCCATCATCCATAAAAATGCCGCCGGTGCCCGGAGGCAAAAAACCTTCAGGCATAGGCAGAGCATTGGGTCCGCACCTTATGCAGTCTTCACCATAAGGGCAGGTTTCCTCCTTGCCGGTGCAGCACTCCAGATGAAAACCACCCAGCGGAAGGTACTGAATGTTTTCATGCCAGTGACATACAATCAGGTTGATGTATGCATCGTCGGGAAAATCGTCGGGCAGATCAACTATAGTTATGTTCAACGCTTCCAGCAGTCGTTTAAAAGCGTTGGCCAGCAGAGGCCATTCCTCGTATGTAAGGTCATAAAAGTTGGGTATGGAATCAATGGCTATTCCGGTTAGTTCTTCCAGCGTGGTAATCGGCGATTCCTCCATTTCAGCGACCTCGGGCATTTCTGCCAGGTGCGGCGGCACCTCATAATAAGGTGCCGGAGGCAGGATTTTAATCACCGATTCAATATCAGATAACAGGTGGGGGAGGTAGGGGTGCATGGGTGGGGGTGTTTGTAAAAATGTAAATTTATGAAAGGTTTCATAAATTTCTTTAAAGAAAAATACCAGTGTCTATTTTGTTAGAATCAAATCCATATTCAGGGGAATAGCAATTAGCCCAATTTAATAGATATTCAAATCCATATTTTCTTTTATCAGGATGCAGCATATCTCCAATAGCTTCGCGTTGCTTTCTATAAATCGAAATGCTAAACTGTGACATAATGCTACCCAGTTTTTTTATTTCGATTTTTCTAGATGTAAAGTCTTCAAATTTCATGCTTATAACCTTTTCGTAGTACTCAAAGACCTTCTCCCCATCAACATATTCCATATTACCTGTTAAAGCACCGATCTTTTCTAAATCAGAAATATTTTCAAAAAAGGCAACAGGAATTTGAATAGGAATAAATAGCTGTTGGCTGTCATTATCCTCAATTAACTTGAAATCAGAATGAAGTTTTGAGAAATTGAAGTTTTTGAAATGTTGATAATAACCATTGTCGGCATGAAAAACATTTCTCATAGTCTTTGATTTCAATTCAAATACCTTTTCGTACAAAGTATGAAATTGTTTCTTCACTAAAATATCTTTGTAGTCGTCGAAAATATCTTTATCTGTTTGCTGAACTTTAAAGCGAGAATCTGAGCCATAAATGGTGCTTTTCTTATCGCAATCAAACAAATATACAGTACAATTATCTTTTGATGCATTCCGATTTATGCGTCCAGCCAATTGTTCATCGCTATCGATAAGCGAACGATCTTTAAATCCCAAATCCATATCAATATCAACACCTGCTTCAACAACCTGTGTTGATACAACAATTACTTTGGGGTATTCTTGTTTCTTGATTGAATTGATGATTTGCTTTCTCCTAAATTCAAGAATATCACCTGAAAGCAAAAGGATTTTGTAATTTTTAAAACGAATGTCCTTGTTGATTATGCTAAAAAAAAGTGCGGCTGTTTTCTTTGTAATGAATTCAATCAGGACTTTTACTTTTTCATCATTAGAATTTACATATTGCTCTGCTTTTTCGATAATGAAATCAGACAATTCAAGTAGATATCTTTTTTTCTCCTCTTCATTTATTGGCCTTTTTTTCTCAGCCAATGTAAAGTCAAAAGAAACCCGTCCTGCAAAATTCTGATTTGAGAAATAAAGATTCCGATTTGAAATCAAAGAAATAAATGAACCCTGCAAATTTTCATGCAAGGCATCTATTTTGGGAAGAGTTGCTGACATGATTAAAACGCGGATGTTGAATAATTGGGCATAATTAGCAAGGAAATAGACAATCTTATCCCAATGTCTAGGATCATAGGTTTGAATTTCGTCAATGATTACAATCGAATTACACAAACGATGCAACAGGTAATTGCTATCCTTTTCATTGCCTTTTAGAATGTCGAAAAACCGGACATGCGACAATAGTGCAATGGGGTAATTAACAAACAAATTGTCAAGGTATAATCTCTTTTCATTTCCATATGAGCCATCTTCTTTTTCATGAAACCCGGCTTTTGAATGGAGTTGAATAACATAGTTGTTGTCAATACTTAAAGTATCCTTTATCGATTCAAACGTTTGGGTGATTAAAGTTGTAAAAGGAAAAACATAGAACACTTTATTTAATGAAGGATCTGCATTCATTTGCTCGGTAGCAAACGCCAACGATAGGTTTGTCTTTCCAGCACCAGTAGGAGCTTCCAGATAAAAGCACCTGCTTGCAGAATGTTTTCTTAAATTCGATATCATTTCGGCAGTAAGCTTTTGCCTTAGGATATTCAAGTTTTTATTGTTCCGTTCAGTCAACTTTTCAAAAGGAAAAGAATTGTAGTGCTCCAACTTCGCATACAAATCTTTGTTGTAAGGTTTCACGGTTTTGAAACATTGAATAAGTTTTTCCTTTTCATTGTTGCTTAATATGCCGAATTCATTGATTTCGATATTCGTCATAAACTCATTGGTTGCATAGAAATCGGAAGCAGTTAATAATGAGTATAATAGTTTGGTTAATGCAAACAAATTGAAATACACCTTTGGATTATCAACCATTTCACAAAATTCACTAAAAATATCAGTTGCCCCAATGTAGAAACTTGCACAGAAATTTTCATCCCCAATGATGTGATACAACTCTAAAAATGAATAGCAATCATCAATTTGTTGGTTTTCAAATTCTAAGGAAAAATTTATTGTTGGGGTGTGGTGTTTAATAATAGCCCCAGCAAACAGATGGGTCGTGAAATACAAAAAAAGCTTTTCGTCATCATTCAGTACAATGTTTTCATCAATCTTTTTAAAAAAGATGTTTGAGAACAAATATGCACCAAGCAATGAGTGATTTGATTGAATCGATAATTTATTATTTAAAGAGAACAAATTATTCTCCATTTTTAAAAGCTGAAAGTTAGGATTTACTTTTCCTAAATCATGGTATACAATTGCTGCAATAAATATCTCCTTGAATAAATTACCAAATTCAACTTCTTTTTTAACAGGAAAAAGTGGCATTAGTGTTTCTAATATAGAGTCGAGTAAATCCTCTATTTTGTGAGCCTCAATCAATCGCAAATAGTATTTTGAGACTAGTTTCGAATGTTCAAAAAGAGTTTCTTTATCCGATTTATCCTTTGACAAATGGGCATAATAAGTTTTTGAAAGTTCACCGAAAATTGGCAGAAGACCAGCAATAACTTCATTAGAACAATTGAATGATTTCATCATTTGAAAGTTTAATCAATGGATACGATTCTGGTAATACATAATCTTGCTTCAAATTCCAGTTCGTAAATGCAAACTCTTTGTATTCATATTGAAACAAAGGTGACTCAATATAACCAACAGGCAGTCTTTCAAAATACAAGTATTTACTACCAGTCATAGATAGAACTCCTGGACGGAAACGTGCGCTAACTTTACCATCTTTAACTTTTTCTTCCTTAAAAAACAAGCTATTTATCTGGAATTCTCCGCTGGGAGTCAATGGTTCAAAAGAATATTCTTCAAAATTGTCCCACCATAGAGAGAATTCATTTTTACCCATATAGGGCAAATATTCAGCCTTATTTTCTTTCAGATAGTTGTAGAGCTTGTTTTCTGTTCCGTTTTCAAGGTTTAGCAGAATCCAACATTTAAAAGCCGGTGCAACCAATGCTTGCTCTGTAACCATCAGATTTCCACCTTCTTCTTCACTCGCTAAGCCAGTAGTATTATTATATTTAATTACAGTTTTCGCAAAGTTTCCATTTTCGTGATAAGATTTGCCATTTTCTTCCAATGGAGCTATAGATACTTTCAGATCTTTCAGCTTTTTGTAATATTCGGGCATCTCACCGTGTTTTTGGAATCCTTTTTCACCGATAATAGCTCCAAGGATTCCCAAAAGGGATGGTTTAT
>JANJXJ010000108.1 GCA_024709105.1 Lentimicrobium sp.
ATGAGGCCCGCATCAGTTTGATACCCATAACCCCGGCGCCCAACCCTGCCAGCGATTATGTGCGCTTTTTGCTTGAAAACACGGAGTATCACACGAAGATTCGGGTGGTGTGTTACGATATACAAGGCCGTCAATTGGCAGAGTTGCCCGTGAACTCAGGCATACACGAAACCGGGCTTGATGTTTCGCGCTGGCTGCCAGGCATGTATATGGCGGTAGTGTATGCCGGTAATAAGCAAATGGGCAAGGCGAGGTTTGTAGTGGAATGAACGTAATACGTAAAAACGAGCAATGGCACATTACGTAAGGATACGCCATGGCGTGTCCCTTAGTAATGTGGAATAAAAAAATAATAACACGCTCTCTCTCTCCTCTCCTTAAGTTAACGAGCGGGGTCGGGGGTGAGGTAAAACCTGTACTATGAAAAAAACAATCTTATTCCTTTTCCTTATTACCCTGGCCGGCATCTCCCGCGCCCAGCAACCCATTGATTCATTGTACCTCTGGGTAAATTTTCAGAAAGAAACAATAGTCATCGACATTCCAAAAGACTATTTTACCCTTCGCACAGTGGTGCCCAAACTGCCGGGCTTCGTTGCAGTGCGCAAACTGAATATTCTGGTTCCGCCTTTACCTCAAAATGACATACTGCTGCAATCCTTTCATGATTACCTGACCAAAACCACCGAACCTGCCGACAATTACGAGCGTTTGGACTGGTTGCGGGTAATGGCGTTGTATCTTTATTTCAGCCGGAATGATCACCAGCAGTTTTTTCCAGAGATAACAAAAGTTATTGAAGTCTGGAAACAAACTCCCGAAGCTCAGCCAGTCAAATCTGAAGTGTTACTTATTGAGAATTGGATGAAGATAAAAACTGAATTGTAACTGCCGGTAATTTATTTCCACCTACTCTCTCTCCCATCCACCTGCTCTTTTTACGGCTTCGGCCCAGCGCAGTTTTTTTTGCCGGGTGAGGCTGGGGTCGGCAGCGGGGCCAAACACCTGGTCGCGCTGCCATTGGCCGGCAATTTCATTGATATTTTTCCAGAACCCTGTGGCCAATCCGGCTAAGTAAGCCGCTCCCAGGGCGGTGGTTTCGGTTATTCCGGGCCTCACGGTTTCTATGCCCAGCAGGTCGGCCTGTATCTGCATAAGCATATTGCTGGCCGAGGCACCACCATCCACCCTCAATTCGCTTATTTTTAATCCGGAGTCTATTTCCATCAGCCGCAATACATCCATAGTCTGAAAGGCAATCCCCTCAAGTGCTGCACGGGCAATGTGCGCGCGGGTAGTACCCCGGTTGAGGCCAATCATCAGTCCGCGTGCATACTGATCCCAGTGGGGAGCACCCAGACCGGTAAATGCCGGTACAAAATACAAACCGGCGCTGTCGGCCACCTGAGCGGCCAGTACATCGGCTTCGGCTGCCGAATTGATTATGCCCAGTCCATCGCGCAGCCACTGCAAAACAGCACCTGCCATAAAAATACTTCCTTCGAGGGCATAGGTGGTTTGTCCGTTGATTTGCCAGGCAATGGTGGTGAGCAGGTTGTTGTTTGAAATGCAGGGTTTACTGCCGGTATTCATCAGCATAAAGCAGCCTGTGCCGTAAGTATTTTTAACCATTCCGCTTTGCAGGCACATTTGTCCGAAAAGGGCAGCCTGCTGGTCGCCGGCAATTCCGGCTATGGGCACCTGTGTGCCGAAGAAGGAGTTCCGGGTGTGGCCGTAAACCTCGCTGCTCGAAGCTACCATAGGCATCACAGAGTGAGGAATGTCCATCAGGCGAAGCAACTCTTCGTCCCAGGCAAGGGTGTGGATGTTGAACAGCATGGTGCGGCTGGCATTGCTCACATCGGTGATGTGTATCTGTCCTCCGCTGAGTTTCCAAACTAACCAGGAATCAACGGTTCCGAAAGCAAGCCTGCCCTGCTGAGCCTTTTCGCGTGCGCCGGGGTGATGGTCGAGAATCCATTTTATCTTGGGCCCGCTGAAATAGGCATCAATCACCAGTCCGGTTTTGTTGCGGATCATCTCCTGCAGCCCGCCGGCTTTCAGTTCGTCGCAGTAAGCTGCAGTGCGGCGGTCCTGCCACACAATGGCATTGCCCAATGGCTGACCGGTAAAACGATCCCACACCAGAGTGGTTTCACGCTGATTGGTGATGCCAATGCCTGCAAGCTGCCGTCCGGTAATGTTTATTTTCGACATGGCTTCGGTAGCTACCGAAATCTGAGACGACCATATCTCGGAGGGGTCGTGTTCAACCTGTCCCGGCTCAGGGAAAATCTGGCCGATTTCCTTTTGTGCCATAGCCCTGAGCTGCCCCGAAACATCAAAAATCAGAGCCCGTGAACTGGTAGTGCCCTGGTCGAGTGAGAGGATAAATTTCTCCATGCGTTTTATTTGCTGATGAGTTGTGTTGCCCAAGAAATCATGGCTTGCAGCACCTCTTCCTTTTCAGGTTCGTTGTGAATTTCGTGATATGCCTTTTCCCACAGAATCAGCTTGCTTTTTCCGGGATTGGCAGCTGCAAAAAATTCGCTGCCCGAGGCATAGGTGATGATATCTGCTTTGCCATGCATCAGCAGCAGGGGCAAAGGAAACGAAGCTGCCCGTGCGAGGGTTTGGCTGGTTACTTTAAGCATTACTTTTCCGAGGCCCATGGTGATGCGGTCATGTATCAGCGGATCATTTTTATAGGCCTGCAGCATTACAGGATCGCGCGATATGCCATTGAGATCGAGTCCGTTTGAAATGGACATATGCGGAAATAGGCTGCCGAGAATGCGTGCTGCCAGAATAAGCAGGGGTTTCTTCTGCAGGGCATTGTGCAGGCCCGGACTGTTTGATATAACTCCGGCAATGGCAGGATTTCTTTCCAGGGCATAAAACAGCACCAGTATTCCACCCATGCTGTGTCCGTAAAGAATTACAGGCACTCCCGGAAATTGGGCGGAGGCATTCTGCAGGAGCAGGTCAATGTCGCTGAGAATGGCTTCGGGCGATGGTGAAAATCCCCGCTGCCCCTGCGATTGCCCGTGTCCGCGCTGATCGGCGGTAAAAAATGCAAATCCGGCATCGGTAAAAGCCTGAGCTACATGTACATGACGTGAGGAGTGGTCGCCAATGCCATGAACAAAGCAAACCAGAGCCTTTGGGGGATGATGTGATGGCTGCCAATACTGGGCAAAAATGCCAAGACCGTCGTAGGTATTCCAGGAAGTAGTAAAATGATCCATAATGCCGAAAATATTAGTACATAACAGGTTTGCAAAGATGGACTGTGCAGCCTGTTACAAAGATATCAATTCAATGCATATCCTGTATACCTCAAAAGTTCAGCAACTGCCTGCCGGGATTGCAGTCAGTGTTAAGGATCAGTTCAACATCTGCCATTACAGCCATCAGTGTTTGATCAGCTTGCCGCACATATTTATTCCTGAGGGACTTACAGACTTCAGGAAATAAATGCCGCGTTTCAGGCTGCCAAGGCTGATAAGTCCTGAGGCACCGGCATACTGAACTGAGATGATTTGTCCGGCAGGAGAAATAATTTCAACTCTGGTTCCCGGAGCGATGCCGCTGATTTTTGTAAAATCCATAGCCGGATTGGGATAAACATTCAGCAAAGAGCTGGATTCTGAGTTGCCGTTCCCAAGTGAATAGGTGGGGTTTGCTTTGAAAATCCACCCATCGTAAGAGCCATGGTTTCCCGGAAGGTCTCCATCACTCGAATAGGATCTGCTGGCACAAATTGCCTTTGATCCATCCATAACGAAATTTCCGCCATTTTCATGAGACCCGTCATAGCTCGATCCTCCAAAAGGCCTGCTGTGTACCAGATCAAAATCGTTGGTAAAGAGTACATAAAACAGATCATATTCTCCGTGGTTGCCATGAAATGGCCATTGGTTGGTATTTGAGGCCACCAGACAAAGTATGTGGTGGTCGTCGTATGGTTTCATATCCAGAATGATATCGTTGCCGCCACTTCCGCCGGTTTCATTAGAACCGACCCATTCCAGGTTTTCATCAAATTTATAGATCATCATATGCCGGTAGGTGACTTTTGAGGTCACATTATTGGTATTGGCTGCTACATAAAAATGACCGGCATGGTGCATCATACACACTGGAAATACCCCTGTGACTTTTTCGAAGGTTGCTTCATCCACAAATTCGCCCAGGGAGTTGGTTTTCAGCAGCCAGCCCGTATTAAGATTCGACTGAAACTTGCTGCCATAGAACAGTAGATTTCCATCGGGCAGAGCCAGTGCATCCACAAAGCCATCGTCGTCTTTGGTTCCGAATTTCCTGACCCAGGTTACCTGCGATGTGGCCGACAATCTGATACAAAATGCATCTTTGCCACCCAGTCCGCTGCCAAAAGTTCCGTCGCTGCTGTTGGTTTGCCCTACAATCAGGTATCCGCCTGCCGGGGCAGCGGCCAGCCTTATAGCTTCATCGGTTCCGCTGCCTCCAAAATGCAGCGAGCCTCCGGCCTGGCCATCCAGACCAATACTTTTCAGCCAGATGTCGAGGTCTCCGAAGTTGGTTTGAAAATCGCCGTTTACCGAATGGGAATTGATCAGCATCACAAAATAGGAATTGTCAACTTCGAGTACATCTTTAAAATTGTCATCTGAGCTGCCGCCAAAAACCCGCACAAATTCCTTTTCGCCCTGAGCATTCACTTTTATAACCCAGGCATCAGAGCTTCCGGCATTGGATGGTAAATCGAAATCGGCGGAATAAGAACTGCCGCCGGCAAGGAAACCGCCGCTGCTGCTTTTGATAATTCGGGTAAGGTAATCGTTGCCTGAACCTCCGTAATTGAATGACCAGTCAACTGCCTGCTGACTAAAAGTAAATGCCGGGAGCAAAGCCATGAGCCAAATAATGATGCTTTGGCAGAGAAGTGTGGTTTTCATAAAATCAGAATTTAGGATTAAACATGAGGGCGTTTGATTTCTTACTTGAAAAATTCATTTCGAGGAGCAGGATTGGCCTGATAATAGCTGTTTTGAGAAATTCAGATCTTGAAATTCAGGATACCTAGAAGGAATCCATAGCAAATATAATAAAATATGATAGAAATCCGGTAATTTTTAAGGTAAATAGGGACTGCTTAAAAACGATCAAAAGTTATATTGGCAATAACTAACAGAGCAAATTAAGAACAAAAGTGCATTATATTAATTAGGTTGTCTCATTTTTCCAAGCACCAAACAATGAACTCAAGATGCAAAATCCCGCAAGGATTGCCTATCAATAGGAGCTGTCTCAAAAGTCTTATGAAACGGCGTGATTAAAAATTACGCCTAACATATATTGTTGATATACAAACATTTATGATGAGCGGAATTTATAATTCCGCTTCATTTTTACCCTTTTGAGACAGCCCCTATTAAAGGGTAAACTCCGTCAGGAGTTTTTCAGCAGACCCTATATAAAGCTCTAAAGAAAATTTCAGGTTAACTATAGTGTGGCAAAAATCCGGAGGCTTTTTTGTTATCAGAGTTGTTAATACTGTAAACAACGCCGGAATGGAATCACCTGACTCAAATCTGAAGTGATGCCCGGCAATTCTGATTTAACTAAATGTTGGTGAAACTCGTCAGAAATCTGGCAATTCTGACTAATTTTATGCCTGCCATGGAAGCGAATATAATTCTGATCAGTGTTTTTGTTCTAACCTCATTTATAGGGCTTTGGCATTTTGTTAAGGTACCTTTGAGCAGGTCTGATATTTATTTGGGAGTTTTTGTTATTTTATTTGCATTCAGCATCATTCATATAGTTAATGTTAAAACATTTTTTCAGACGGAATACAACCCATTGATCTTATTGCCTTTAAATCTGATCTTTTTACCTTTTTATTTCTTTCTGCGCTATGTGGATTCTTTTTTATCCTTCCAGGTATTTAACAAGATATTTGAAACGCTTATTCTGATCATTGCCTTGGTCGAAATCAGTACACATCTGCTCCCCCTGGGGGCCTGGGTTTATAGTCAGCAATTTGATAAAAATCTGATTTCTTTTACATTCTCTATCAAAAGAGTATTTGTGATTGTATTATTGCCTGCAAGCATTTACACCTTGTGGACCCTGATAAAAAGCAGGCACAAATACAACATAAAATCAGCAGACGATAAAATCAGATACAGATGGATAAACGAAGTAATTATATTGATTTCAGTGCTGGTCTTATTGGTGATTTTGCCCGAATTAGCCTATTTTTTTAGTTTTAGAAGTTATGGCTTGTTTGTAGCTCAGGGTTTGCTGGGAGCATCAATAATAATATATATAGGATTAAGAAATTTAAATGTACAGGCCTTATTGGCTGTTGAGTCAGCCAAAGAGATTAATTCCTACAATCCTGAAACCAGTCACTATTTCAGAAAAATAGTAAATCTGCTGGAAGAAGACAAATTGTTTACAGAGTCTGATTTGCGAATTTCTGATTTAGCTGAAAGGGTTGCCTTATCCCCAAATTATGTTTCCAAAATTATCAATGAAAATACAAACAGCAATTTTAATGAACTGGTTAATCAATACCGGATAAAACTGGTAATTGAGAAGCTAAAAAATATGGAGTATTTAAAGAAAAACATATTTGCTCTTGCCCAGGAGTCAGGGTTTAAATCCAAATCAACTTTCCAGACCGTGTTCAGAAAATACACAGGGCAAACGCCGACTCAGTTTATCAAGGCCATTGATACCCCGCGAAAATAGTCCGGAATTCTCCGAATTAGTTCAATATTCAGCAAATCAGCATCTTGTAATTAAAGCAGGTGATGCTTCATTTTGATCATTACGTAATTTTGCCGGGCTTTAAAAAATGAATTTATGAAAGTCAGAATTGCATGGTCGTTAATTTTTATGTGGTTGTTTCAAAGCTGCATTGAATTTGACACCTATATTGATTTGCAAACAAATCCATCGGCTACAGTCCTGGGAAAAACTGATTTGATTTCAGAATCAGATCAAGCCGGAATTACGTCTTACATCCGGAGTAATACTCGTTTTGATGCCTGCATCGCATTGTCGGGTGATAAAGTAATATACAGTTATGGTGATATTCATGTTCCATATAATTGTGCATCTGTTCGCAAAAGTATATTCAGCGCCTTGTATGGCATTGCCGAAGAAAAGGGCCTGATAAACTTAGATGCTACTTTGGGTGAACTTGGGATTGACGACAATAAAAATCCGCTTACATCCACTGAGAAGACAGCAACCATCAGGCAGTTATTGCAAGCAAGATCAGGGATTTACCTGCCGGCTTCAGGGGAATCTGAAGGCATGAAACGCCGTAAACCACAGCGGGGTCAATACCTTCCGGGAGAACATTTTTATTACAACAACTGGGATTTTAATGCCTTGCCAATTATTCTGGAAAAGATTACAGGTAAAACAACCGGCGAGTTGATCAATGAGTGGATTGCAGTACCTGCTGGTATGCGAACATTTATGCCTGAAAATATTACCTATCAATACGTTGATTATACTGAGTATCCTCAAACCAGGGTTTACATCAGTGCTGAAGATCTGGCAAGATTCGGGGCGCTCTATTTAAACAACGGAAAATGGGATCAACGGCAGGTTATACCCGCAGCATGGGTTGAAACAAGTGTTGTGGCTGTGTCGAGACAACCCGTAGATGCAGATTTGCTCGAAAATGAAATGATGGAAGGATATGCCTGTTTGTGGTGGGTGGATGATGATGAGAACACCTTCTGGGCCGATGGGGCAGGCGGGCACTTTTGCATTGTTGACCGGGCGAATAATTTGGTAGTGGTGCTAAGGAACAATACCGGAATGTCAGCTCCCGGTTATCTATTTTATAATGCTCAGAATCCATATGAGTCAAATGAATCAGGAAATATTGTTTACAAACTTATTAAATCCAAACTCTGATTCTATGAAAACTCCATGTTTAACGATCTTTTTTTTGCTTCTTTTATTTTGTAACGAAACAAGCGGACAAACTGCCAAAAATGCCTTATTTATGGAAGCCGGCGGTGGCGGGCTGATTTACAGCCTTAACTATGAACGAACTTTTAAATATAACCTGGCTGGAAGAGCCGGAATCTCATTCCTGCAAATTCGTGAAAATCAAACGGAAAAAACATTGAACCTGATGAGTTTCCCTCTTTCTTTAAGTTATTTACAAAATCTGAGGGGTAATGTGCATTTCGTTGAGTTTGGCATTGGAGTTATGAATTTATATACCGACGGAGATCTGGTGGAATACAAGGGAACCAGGGATTTTTTTGTAAATCCTTTCGCAATTGCAGGCTACAGATACAAGCCAAAAGGCAAAAGATGGGACCTCAGGGCAGGATTAACTCCTTTTATTGGAACTAAAAGTCTCTCCAATCCAACCGAACAAGGGTTTCAGCCTTTTGGAAGCAAGATTCAGCTGTGGGGGAGTCTGGGAATTGGCTATAGTTTGTAAGCCGTGATTTGATGTGAACCCATGTTTTACCGGACATAAAAAGTCCTGTGATTTAGTCAGAAGGAGCATCGAAATTATAAGGTTGATATTTTAAGCTTCCTGTTCTGATGTTTTCAGTTTTATAGGATATATTGCAGATTATCAGATAGCTGACTAACAATTCTGCAATTC
>JANJXJ010000114.1 GCA_024709105.1 Lentimicrobium sp.
AAATTGATCAGGGATTTTTTGTAAAATTCGGAGACGGAGGCGCGGATTTTTATCCGCAGGCCAATCTATATAAAACTCAGGTTTATCAGCTTGCTGAATTCTTGGGCGTTACCCGCGAAATTATTGAACGCACACCCACTACCGACACTTACAGCGCAGAACAAACTCAGGAAGAATTCTTCTATCAGTTGCCTTTCGAAATCATGGACCCCATGTGGTATGGTTACGAGAATGGCTATCCGGTTGAAGAAGTAGCAGAAGTAATGGGTATGAGTGCCGAAGAAACACAGATCATCTTCGATAATTTTGCACGCAAGAAAAAAACTACTGAGTACCTGAGAGCCAACCCCTATTTTTTCCCGTTGATCTAATCATCGGATTATGAACGTATTTGATTATTTCTTTGAACATTCTGCCGGAATGAGCAAAGAAGCAGTAGTAGGACGTGAAGCGATCCTTTATCCTGATTTGTACAAACGATCTCTTGCTGTCGCGCACAAATTCAGGGAACTGCATGGTGAAAACAACCTGGTTCTGATTTTAAGCGAGAACTCGGTTTTTATGATTACCGTTTACCTTGCACTTTTAAAGTCGGGCAATACCTGTGTGCCGCTTAACCCTGCCATCGAAACCGAAAACCTTGCCAAAGTGCTTGAAAAAACAGGCTCAACCCTGGCATTTATCAGCAAAAGGTATCAATCGAGGTTTACTGAATTTGGGTTTACTGTTTACGACAATTCACATACCGATGAATGGGCAGATGCTGACACCGGTTTACATTCCCCTGAAAAATTTGACGGGGAACGCCTTGCCGAAATCATCTTTACTTCGGGCTCAACCGGCGAACAAAAAGGTGTGATGATCAGTCACAGCAATATTGTGGCCAACACCAATTCCATTATCAAATACCTGCATCTTACGCCCAGCGATGTCGTTGAAGTGGTAATGCCGTTTTATTATTGCTACGGGCTTTCGCTGCTGCACACCCATTTGCGGGCAGGTGGAGCGGTGCATATGAACAATTCGTTCATATTTATCGGTAGTGTAATTGACGACCTCAACAAATACAATTGTACGGGCTTTGCAGGAGTACCCAGCCATTTTCAGATATTGCTGCGTAAAACCAAAGACTTCAAAACCACTAAATTCCATTCGCTACGATATGTTACACAGGCCGGGGGCAAGTTGCACAGTGCCTTTATCAGCGAATTTACTGAAGCTTTCCCCGACATCAAATTCTATGTGATGTATGGACAAACCGAAGCTACTGCCAGGCTTTCGTATCTTCCGCCTGACAAGCTTCCTGAAAAGCTGGGCTCTCTCGGCAAAGGAATTCCTGATGTAACGCTGAAAGTGGTTAATGAAAGCGGCGAAACAGTAAAACCGGGCGAAACCGGCGAAATTATTGCCCGGGGTGAAAACATTATGAAAGGTTACTTCAAAGATCCCGAAACTACAGCAGCAACCATTAAGAATGGATGGCTCTATACCGGCGATATGGCTACTGTGGATGATGAAGGTTATATTTTTATGCAGTCGCGGGCCAAAGAAATCATTAAAGTACGCGGCATAAGAATCAGCCCCAAAGAAATAGAAGCTGTTATTGTAACTTACCCGGGTGTTATAGACTGTACCATATCGGCAGAAAACGACGATGTAACCGGTGAATCAATAAAAGCTACTGTTTTTGTGAATGAATCTGAATTGCCAAACTTTTCTGAAGAAGCAATCAGGCAATTTTGTGCTGCCACTCTGGCTTCGCATAAAGTTCCGCAAAAAGTGGTGTTCGACACCAAACTTACTTTTAATGCGGCGGGGAAAAAGTCGAAATACTAGCTCAGGAATTACAATCAAAACAAATCCCCTGAATTGTTTCATTTTCAGGGGATTTGCATTTCAATTCATTTCTATCCCTTCCACAGGATAGGGATTTAATGGATTCCATATCAAACGGGTTAAAGAATCCATCACCATAGGAGTTGGGTGGAAATAATCAATAAAATTAAAACGATCAGCCTTTAGTCCGGCCAATTTATCGAGGTCGAAAGTTGGCCCCAGACTAAAAACATCTTGTTTAAAAGTAAGTTTATCATCAAACAGGTTGTTTTTCGCCAGATGCTCATCAACTCCTTTGTAAACGGGCAATATTAAAAAGCAATATTCGATATTGTTTTTACGGCAATAATCTGTAATACGTACCAACTCGTCTTTGATTGCCTGCGGATAAACATATTCGCTGAAAAAGAGATTCAACCTTTGTTGAGCCAGTTTTTCCATAGCATCGGGCGGCAGGTACTCATACCCCCGTTGAATAATTTTTTCGTTCCGGGTTGTCACCCAGGCAATATTGGCAATAGCATCAAAAAAGATTTCTTTGGTTGTAAAATACTCATAAGGCCTTTTAAAGTAATCTTCGGCAAAATGCCACAGATCATAATCGCGGGCTGCATTATAATTCATAAAAGCCAGCTGAAAACATACTTTTTCGAGTTTGGTCTGTTCGGTTGCAAACCAGAAAGTGTTGAACATTGTGCTGAAGCTGGCTCCGGGTGAACAAAAATTAAAATATTTTTCACCGGTTTGTTCTTCGATGATGCCCACATTGATGTCTTTGCCCTGCGAATCACCGATAATGATATTAGCCACCGGATTCCGCTTATAATGAACCGCTTTCCACAGAATATTACCGCGTGGACTGCTTTCGTCGGTACGTTGTACCACCTTGAATTTATCGCGGTTGTCAATCACATTAAAGAGGTTGATAAAATTATAGGGGTCGACTATTATTATTATCAGCCCGTAAATAATGAGCGGAAGCGCAAAAAGCAGAGCTTTCGAGAAATATCTTTTAAAGGTTATCATCACAATTCATTTGCAGGCTGAGCCAGGGTTAAACAACATTTATCAGAACTGAAGATACACAAACGCGGTTCCGGCACCACTGTAATAAAATATGAAGCCTATCATTACATAATAGCCAGCCCATCGAACCAAGCGAGGTTGCCTTAAGAACTTCGAGGAAACATCAACACCATTTTCCTGCATTGCTTCGGTAATCAAAACAAACAAAAAAGCCAGCATGGCAATCAAAAACCCTGTAGAGTCAAAAATCAGCCGGTTACCTTTCAACTGCAATTGCACATCCTGAAACATATGTGTAAGGAAATACCAGGCATCGCCGATGTTTTGTGAGTTAAAGAACACCAGAGTAAGGCAGAAAAACAGAAAGGTAATCAACCGGCTTCCATGCAAAACCAGAAAAGGGCTTAGCTTTGAAGCAATCTGCAATCTTTTTCGCTTTGTTATAAACTCGTAACTAATTGCAATTCCCTGAAGAACACCCACCATTACAAATGTCCAGTTGGCGCCGTGCCAGATTCCTATCACATAAAACGACAGGAAAATACCTGCAATGGCAGCCCGGTTGCCATATTTGCGGTATTTCACAATGAACGGAGAAAAGATGAAATCATTGCACCACGAAGAGAGTGAGATGTGCCAGCGCCTCCAGAACTCACCAACATTTCGTGCAAGAAACGGGCGGTTGAAATTGGGTGTTAACTTCAGCCCGAATGCACGGGCAACCCCCAGAGCCATATCGGTATATCCCGAAAAATCGGCATACAGATGCAACGCCTGAAGCACAAAAACCAGCATAAGTGAAATGCCGGTATAATTCTCGATGTTTCCGTAAAGCAGCAATACCGGCGCTCCCAGATTATCACCAATTACCACTTTTTTAAACATTCCCCACAAAAACAACCTCAGGCCTTCTGATACCTGATCGGCATTAAAACTCACTCCTGCTCTGGCTTGTGGCAGAAAAAGATTGGAACGCTCCACTGGTCCGGCCAGAAACTTGGGAAAAAATACCATGTAATTGGCAAAATATATAAAATTGGGTTCTGCCTTTTCGGCTTTTCTGTTGATGCGGATCAGATAACCAAGCGCCTGAAAAGTGTAGTAGGAAATCCCGACTGGAATCAACAGATTAAGGTATGGCAATGCCAGCGATGAAGAAATGTAGCCTGTGAGGAAGTTGATGTTCTCAAAAAAGAAGTTGATGTATTTGAAAAACGACAAAATTCCTATGTTCAGGAACACCGAAATCCAAAAAATCTTAACTCTGTGACGACTTTCTGCATTTTTATGCAACCAAATGCCAAGAAAATAGTTTATTATAACAAATGCCAGGGTAAAGATCAGCAACTTTAAGCTAAGTGTTGAAATAAAAAATACACTAGCAGCAAGCAAAACAGCCTGTCTGAACCTCTGCGACACCCCGTAATACAACAGGAATGTAATAAGCAGGAATACGAAATAATGGAATGAGTTGAACTGCACCTGTTTGATATTACGTTGTTACTGCGACGTTTTTATAAACTATAAAACCAAAAACTATGTTCAGGACAAATGTAAATTTATTATTTGTTTTTGCAAGCCTTCTTTTTTTCTTTTTTTTGATGTCTTGCAAAAATAATTCTGCGCCGGCTGTTTCTGACGCTGAGCCTGTGAATATCATCTTCCTTCATCACTCCACAGGCCATGTGGTTTGGAAAGGTCAAAGCGGTGGCATAAGAGGATTACTTGGGAAAAAAGAAGCCATTCCCACTTGGTTCAGCGAGTACAATCAATCCAACGGAACCAATTATGTAATCTCAGAGCAAAATTTCCCAAAGGCTCAGCCTTACGGATGGAACAATTACCCTTACGATTACTACAACATCTGGGTACAAAACGCAGGAAGTCAGGCATATAAAGACGAGCCTACCTTAGAAATGCTCACCGCCGACTACGATGTTATTATTTTTAAACATTGTTTCCCGGTAAGCAACATACTGGAAGATACCGGCAATCCCGATCCGGCCAGCCCCGAAAAACGAATGGAGAATTACAGAGCACAATACGATTCGCTGAAAGTAAAACTCAACTCATTCCCAAATACCCGCTTTATTCTGTGGACTGCAGCAGCGCATGTAAAATCAAATGCCACCGAGCAGGAAGCCCTGCGCACCAAAGAATTTGTTGACTGGGTAATCAACGAGTGGGATAAGCCTGAGGATAATATCTACCTTTGGGACTTCTATGCTCTCGAAACCGAAGGCGAATTATTCCTGAAAGAGGAATATAGTGCAAAAAAAGGCGATTCACATCCTTCGGCCAAATTTGGCGAAAGGGTTGCCCCGCTTTTTGCTTCGAGAATTGTTGACGTAATTGAAAACAACGGTACCACAACCAACCTGAAAGGCGAAAAAAAATAACAAATAATCCGAATTTTAACTTAACTACCACTCTTTTATGGCTGAATCAGCAGAAATTAAAGGTCAACTTAAAAAATTTATCGTTGACACTGCATTTGTACCCGCAGAAAAAGTTCAGGACGAAACCCTGATTTTTGTAGAGGGAATTTTTGATTCGATGGGATTTCTCTCACTTATCAATTTTATTGAAGAAAATTTCAAAATTAAGGCTCAGGATTCTGAACTGCTCGAAGGAAATTTTGAGTCAGTTAATGCAATTACCCGCTTTATTCTCAGCAAATTAAACTAATTTAAACCAGGGCCTATGTGTGGCATAGCAGGAATTCTGGACTTTGGTAATGTAAGCCAACCCCGGGAGCAGGAACTCACTTCGATGCTTGCATCCATCAAATACCGCGGACCCGACGAAAGCGGTATTTATATTGGCAAAGGCATTGGAATGGGAAATGTGAGGCTCAGTATTATTGACCTCTCGGCCGGACAGCAGCCCATTCCTACCGCCGACAAAAGGTATTGGATAGTATACAACGGTGAGGTTTTCAATTACATTGAAATCAGAGCCGAACTGGAAGCCCTTGGCGTGCAGTTTACTACTCATACCGATACCGAAGTAGTCCTTTATGCCTATGCCACCTGGGGCCCTGAGTGCCTCAGCCGCTTTGTTGGGCAATTTGCCATCGCTATCTGGGACAAACAGAAAAAAGAGCTCTTCCTCGCCCGCGACCGCATGGGAATCCGCCCCCTGTTCTTTACCCGTTCTGATGGCCGCTTTTCTTTCTGTTCCGAAATAAAAGGCCTCTTTCAGTTGCCCGGAGTAAAACGCAGCGTCAACCACAAAGCCCTGTCACAAATTTTCACCTTCTGGACAACCATAACTCCAAATACCCCTTTTGAAGAGGTTTTTGAAGTTTCTCCGGGGCATTATATGCTTATCAACGAAAGCGGAAGTTCTTCCTCTCGTTACTGGAGTCTCAGTTATCCGCAGGACAATCAGTACAGTAAACTAAGTCTTGATGAATCGGCCGAAGTAATGCGCGGACTTTTTAAAGACGCGGTAAAGATGAGGCTTCGCGCTGATGTTGAAGTAGCTGCTTATCTAAGCGGTGGAATTGACTCCAGTGTAACTACAGCATTTATTCATGAGCTCGAACCCGGTGTTCTGAATACTTATTCCATTGGATTTAAAGAAAAAGCCTTTGACGAAACCGCTTTCCAGTTGGAAGCATCAAAGTATTTCAACACCAACCATACCGCCTTCTCATGCAGCAGCGAAGAAATCGGCAGGTATTTCTACGACACCATCCGCCACACCGAATTCCCCATCCTTCGAACTGCGCCCACCCCAATGTATATGCTTTCGAAGAAAGTCAGGGAGCAGAATATTAAAGTAGTAATCACCGGTGAAGGCGCTGATGAACTGCTGGCCGGATACAACATCTTTAAAGAGGCGAAAATCAGAAGGTTCTGGGCTGCCAATCCGCAAAGCGATATCAGGCCGCTGTTGCTGAAAAAACTCTACCCCTACCTGCCCATGATGAAGGAGGCCAAAACTACGGTGCTGAAAATGTTCTTCGGATACCGGCTGGCAGATACCTCACATCCTTACTACTCACACCTGCTCAGGTGGCACAACACATCGCGCATACAAAATTATTTTGCTGATCCGGTGCTTGCCGGGCTTCAGGGATACGAACCAATAGATGAAATAGCCGCTACCCTCGCTGATGGCTTTGAAAACTTCGGCCATCAGGCTAAAGCCCAGTATCTGGAGTCTTCTGTTTTTATGTCAGGATACCTGCTTTCATCACAAGGCGACCGCATGGCTATGGCAAATTCGGTTGAAGGACGTTATCCTTTCCTCGACCACAGACTTACCGAATTTGTTACTACCCTGCCCGATAGTTATAAACTCAGGTTACTGAACGAAAAACATATTCTGAAGCACATGATGAAGGGCAAAATCCCCGAATCCATACTCAAACGGCACAAGCAGGCATACCGGGCTCCGGTTTATCAGAGCTTCCTTGGAGAAGGTGCACCCGAATATGTAAAGGAAATGCTCAGTGAGCAAACCATCAGAGACTTTGGTTATTTTGATGCAGAAAAAGTAAGTAAACTCACTGGCAAATTACTTCAGGGGGCAGCCGCTACCGAAGTTGAAAATATGGCGTTGGCCGGCATCATCTCTACACAATTGCTGCATCACTTCTTTATTACCAGTCAGGTAAAAGTTGCCGATGGCGACAAACCAGCCAACCTTATGATTATTAACGATTTATAATCCAGGGCACTTATAACTCCCGGGTAATTTATCCACGTATCCGAACTTCGGATAATATTGGTATTTTTGCAGCGCTTTATAAACGAAAACAAAACTGCATGAAAGCATATGTATTTCCCGGACAGGGCGCCCAGTTTGTAGGAATGGGCAAAGATCTTTATGACACTAATGCTATGGCAAAAGAGATGTTTGAACAAGCCAATGAAATACTTGGTTTCCGCATCACCGATCTGATGTTTGCCGGCACCGACGAAGACCTTCGCCAAACTCGTGTTACCCAGCCTGCAATTTTCCTGCACTCGGTTATCCTGGCCAAAACATTAGGCGAATCCTTTCAGCCAGATATGACAGCCGGCCATTCATTAGGCGAGTTTTCGGCTTTGGTAGCTGCGGGTGCGTTGTCGTTTGAAGACGGCCTTAAATTGGTTTATGCCCGTGCTATGGCCATGCAAAAAGCCTGCGAAGCCGAGCCTTCAACCATGGCTGCAATTCTTGGCCTTGACGACAATAAAGTTGAAGAAGTTTTGTCAGCAATTGATGAAGTAGTAGTTCCTGCGAACTACAACAGCCCCGGACAGCTGGTAATCAGTGGTTCATTAAAGGGAATTGAAGTTGCATGCGAGCAGCTCAAAGCTGCAGGAGCCAAACGTGCTCTTCCGCTTAAGGTTGGCGGAGCATTTCATTCACCTCTCATGGAGCCCGCCCGTGTTGAGCTGGCTGCTGCCATCAATGCAACTGCCTTTAACACACCTGTTTGTCCGGTCTATCAGAACGTTAGCGGAAAACCGAATACCGACCCTGCACAGATCCGCGAAAACCTGATTGCTCAGCTTACTGCCCCGGTGCGCTGGACACAAAGTGTTCAGAATATGGTGGCCGACGGAGCCAGGCATTTTACTGAAGTGGGCCCCGGAACAGTACTACAGGGATTGGTTAAAAAAATAGCTCCCGAAGTGGAAGCTGCAAGTGCCTGAAAAACAGAAAACCTTTGACAAAAAAGCCGGACTTCCGGCTTTTTTTATTCTTTTCCGATCATAACTTCTGTTGATTTAATGATGGCATAAACGGTATCGCCGGGTTTAAGATTCAGTTCTTCAACACTCTCCATTGTTATAACTGAACTCAGACGATTCCCTCCGCCTATGTCGAGCATTACCCGGGCAGTTACTACTCCGGGCTTAATTTCAGTCACAATACCTTTGATCTGATTTCTTGCACTTATTTTCATGATTTGGAAATTTTTCAACAAAGAAATAACAAGCATCAAAGCATAATATTTAAAAAAAACTGCTATCCCTTGTTTGCCAGAAAGAAGGCTGATTTCAGTATTGAAGAAGGTAAGTCTCCCCGTTTCTGTATTTATTAAAAAGCTAAACCAGCATCCTTTCCATGGCAATTTTAACGAGCATGGCTGTATTACGTGCACCCAGCTTGCAAAGCAGATTTTTTCGGTAACTGTTTACAGTTTCAACTCCAAGAAACATACGTTCAGCAATTTCAGGATTGGTAAATCCGTCTACAATCAGTCTGAGCAATTCGGTTTCACGATTCGTAAGCCAAACCTGTGTTTCTCCACGGCGGTTCATCATTACATCAATCTCTTCGCAAAGGAAAAGCTGATTATTAAAAACTGTTTCTATACTTAAAATGATTTCGTCGGGCATAGCATTTTTAATCACATAGCCTGAAGCCCCATTGGCCATCATCCGTTTCACCACTGAATAATCGCTGTAGCTGGTAAGGGCTACGATTTTCAAGTCAGGGAAAAGGCTTTTGATTTCCTTGCAGAGGTCAAGCCCGCTTGCATCGGGCAAATTGATGTCAAGTAATACCACATCGGGTGAGCAACGACTAATAACGGCAAGTGCATCGCTACCGGTATAAGCTACGTCGCAAACTGCAGCGGACTGCGACTCATCAATGAGTTTGCGCAAACCTTCCACCACCATTTTGTGATCATCAATCACTACTACTTTTATCCGCTCCATATCAATTTCTTATATCATAAAACTCACACTAACTTCCGTTCCTTTACCAGGTGATGAGACTATATCCAAAGTTCCCCTGAACATTTCGGCCCGGTTCCTGATATTATTAAGTCCTGTCCCAGATACTGCAACTGCGGGATCAAAACCCTTTCCGTTGTCCTGCACGGTGAGGGTAACGGAATCCTGCTGCTGAACCAGCTGCACATTGATAACTTCGGCCGAGGCATGTTTCAGTGCATTGTTTACCAGTTCGTGTATAGTTCTGTAAATCATAACTTCAAGCCGGGGCTCGAGCCGGTTTTCTTCGCCATAGAAATGAAACTTCAGATTGGGAATATTTCCGCAAAAGTCTGTAAGTGCAACCTTAAGTCCATACCTCGACAGCGACTCCGGCATCATATTGTGAGCCACGCGTCTGAGCTCCTGCATTGACTCATCCAGCAGACCAACCACCCTGTTAAATTTACGGACATCTTCTGCTTCGAGAATTACACCATTTTTTACATCAAACAGATTCAGCTTCACTGCCGATAACATTCCCCCGAGTCCGTCATGCAGATCGCGGGCCAGACGGCTTCGTTCGGCGGTTTCTCCATCGAGCACCGATTGTGTGGCAATTGTAAGTTTTTCCTGTTCCAATTGCTGCACCTTTTGTTCAGCAAGCAAACGACGCTGCTTTATACTTTTCTGCCTGAGCACAAGCAGCAGTATGATAATCATAAAAAATAGCGTGCCCGATAAAATTGCAATCCATTGCAGTTTCTGTCTGCTTTTCAGATTATTAATAAGCAATTCTTTCTTCTCACTTTCGTATTTAACTTCCATTTCCGAGATTTTGTCCCTGAATTCTGTTTCCTGTGCTTCATTTTTCAGCTTTACATAAGCCGCATAAAATTTAAGTGCATTTTGCTTATCGCCGGCATGAATACTCAGGGTAGTCAACAAATCGTAATGATAAATCATGTCTGATTTGTTTGAGGTATCAGCCAGGGAATATGCTTCAAAAGCAACCTCCCTGGCTTTGATGAAGTTGCTGTGCTTTAAGTAATAATCTGCCATCAGCCGGAGTGCTTCGGCCTTCAGGTAATCATTTCCGGTTTGTGTGCTGATTTCGTAAGCCTCCTGAGCATATTTAAGGGCTTCGGTGTCATCGTTCATTCCCAGAGCTGCACTGCCGGCACGCACAAGACAGGCTCCGGTATAAAAGGGATCTTTCAATTGTCTGAAAACATCAACAGCCTCTTTGCCATAAGCAAATGCTTCGCTGTACAGCTTGCGCGACGACAGGCTCAGGCAAAGGTTAATCAGACTGATGCCCCTGGAACGATCAACCGGTAGCCGGTATTGAATTTCAAGGGCCTTTTTCATGTACTCGTCGTGCTTTTGGTTATTTCCCATTTCATTGTAGATGGTGCCCATATTGGCCAGTGTCTGCGCAATCCTGGCATCATCTTTCACTTCAGTATAATAATCGAGTACTTTATGAAGTTTGGCCAGAGCTTCCTCGAATTTGAATGTCAACCGGCAGGCAGTACTGATATTACACAGCTGATTCATAGTGGCATCTTTATTCCCTGCTTCTGTATATTTATTGTAGGACTCAGTAAAAAAGTAACCAGCACTGTCGGCCATCCCTTTAGCCAGATAGAATGAACCCAGATTGGCAAAAGCACCTCCCTCCCAGTTTAAATTTTTAGCATCTTTCGCATATCTGAGCTGCTCCTTTGCTAGCTCAAAAGCCTTTTGATGATCATTGCTTTCATAAAAATCATATAAATCATTATATGCATTGAACTTAGCATCTCCGTTTTTCACTTTGATTTCCTTTAACAGGGAATCTGCATAATTGTCGGAAAAACCAAACAAAGGAATCATCACAAAAAAGCAGATCCATACTGAATGAAATATTAATCTGTCAGCAGCCATAAGGCATTTGTATTGATTAAATCTAATTTTTATCATGTGAACTTTTCAACAAATTGATTTAATGCAAATGTATAAATCATTTGATTCATTCAAAAACCCCCAAAAGGGGGTATTTTACCTGAGCAGGCTGCCATAGTTTTGCCGCAGTTTCAACTCAAAAAAAAGAACCATGAAAAAATTATCCGCAATCATCGCCATGTTCATTTCATTGATCGTGCTCACCGTATCATGCACCAAAGAAGATGAAAAACCCACTCTGAGCAGCGAAAAACAAATTTTAAGTATTGTATTCAGTCAGTTTAATCCGGCAGTTGTGTCCATATTGGATCAAAATTCAAAAACAGCAACTGCTGTTATTCCGGCAAGTGGCAATATAACAGCTCTCATTCCCACAATCTCTGTTTCGAATGGAGCAAGTGTAAATCCGGCTTCAGGTACAGTAACAGATTTTACTTCCCCGGTAATATATACAGTTACCGCCGAAGATGGCAGTACCACAACTTACACGGTAACTGTTACTCTTGAAGGAGGGGGCATGGGCTCAGAGACCCTTTCCGGGAGCATGTCAGCAAACCGCACCCTTGTGAACCGAAATGATGGAATTGACTATATTATTGACGGATATTTCTATATTGAAGGCAATGCCCTGCTAACCGTAGAGCCGGGTGTTAAGATTGCATTTACCAGCGTAAGCAGTGGAATAAGTGTTGGCGAAAATGCCGGCCTCAAAATGGTGGGAACAGCGCAAAAGCCCATTATTTTAACCGGACCTGTAAACAATCAAAACAAAGGATCGTGGGATCAGGTAAGTATTTACTCCTCGCGCAGCGACAATCAGTTTGAATATGTGCAGTTTATCAACGGTGGCAGCCGTGAAGACTGGGCAGTGGTTATCCTGTATTATAATGGAAAACTCAAAATGAGCAACTGCCTTATTGACGGATCGCTTGGAAGCGGCGCTATGGCTACAGATGCTTCACAAAAATTTACCAGCTTCGAAAACAATACAATCAAAAACTGCGAAAAATATCCAGTTAGTGTGGCAGACCTTTCACAATGCAGTGTTTTGAACGAAACATCTCAGCTTGGCCAGAATTCACTTCCTGTGATTTGGGTATACAGCCTGAATATGACAGCAGATTTTACCCTGAATAAAACTACAGTTCCTTATGCTTTTGAGTATAGCTCTTATGTTGAAAAGAACCTTACCATCGGCAAAGGAGTGCAATTGCTTTTCAGCGCCGACACCTGGATGAATGTAGTAAATTCGGGCAGGCTT
>JANJXJ010000123.1 GCA_024709105.1 Lentimicrobium sp.
CTACACCCTCTTCCTTCATTTTGCGGCGGTCGGTAAGTGAATATACCTGATACCCGCCGCTGTCGGTGAGTATGGGTTTGTGCCAACCGTTGAATTTGTGCAATCCACCGGCTTCGCGCAATACATCGAGACCGGGCCTCAAATATAAATGGTAAGTATTTCCGAGAATTATCCTGGCTTTAACATCCTCATCCACATCGCGAATGTGCACAGCTTTTACAGTTCCGGCTGTACCCACAGGCATAAAAACAGGAGTTGCAATTTCGCCGTGATCGGTAGTAATAACCCCGGCACGGGCATTGGAATGTGAATCGGTATGCGTAAGCCTGAAATCCATGAAAATCAATTGCGTTTTTTGGTAAAAGTGTGCAAATTTAGCAATCTTAGGTGGATTTCAGGCGAAAACCTGAGAAGCCGAACAAATGCAGCGTAACTTATCTGCTACAATCACATTGTTTTAGTGCCCGGTTTTAAGAATTTTGTCTTCTGTTATCTTGAAATCCTTTTTCAGGTTAGCTGCGCTGATCGTAAAATCTCCCTTTTCCAGGATGGTTTGATTTTCGTGATTTACAAATGCCAGGTCTGCGGCAGGGATTTCAAATTGAACAGTTTGAGTTTCTCCGGGTTGAAGCATCAGCTTGGTAAACGCCCTGAGCCTCTTTACAGGAGGGGTAAGGGATGCAAAATGATCGCTGACAAATATCTGCACCACTTCCATGCCTGCTCTGCCTGAGCTGTTTTTAACTTTTACCGATACTTTCAAGGTTTCAGTGGCTGAGTATTCAACTTTATCAAGAGTTAGATCGGTGTATTCAAAGGTTGTGTAGCTCAGACCAAAGCCAAACGGATACTGTGGATTAAAGGTAGTGCCTTCGGGTGCTCCTGCATTGGTAAGCGCTTCGGTATGCTTATGAAAATAAGGCTCAGTATTGTAAGCAAAGCGTGGGTAGGTGTAAGGAAGTTTCCCTGAAGGGTTGGTTTCTCCAAATAATACACGGGCAATGGCCTCACCACCATAATTTCCGGGAAGGTATGCATTCAGAACTGCAGAAGCCAAAGGTTCAGTATCGTTAATCAACCTTGGTCTGCCCTGAACCAGAACCATTATAACAGGTTTTCCGGAAGAAGCTGCCATTTTTACCAGTTCTTTCTGATTTTCTGAAAGGTCAAGGTCGCTGGCATTTCCGGGAGTTTCGGTATAGGTGTTTTCTCCTAAACACAGAACAATATAATCGCTTTGCCTCGCCAAAGAAATAAATGCAGAGTTGTCTTCCTTAATTTCGGTTCTGTAGTCACCTTCAGCAGCATATTTTACTACTTCTGCCAGTTTCACTGCATCCTGATTTGCTGAAATATTCCTGATGGCTTTAAAAATGGTAGGATAAGCAGTGGTAAATTCATTCACCAGATTTCCCTGCCAGGAGTAACTCCACCCGCCAAGAAGCGGACGCATATTGTCGGCAGCCGGACCTGCAACCAGAATTTTTGCATCAGCGGGCAGAGGTAAAATGTTATTCTGATTTTTAAGCAAGGTGATTGACTCCAGCGAAGTACGACGTGCATCGGCAGCAAAGTTCTCAGAGGCAAACTCAGGGTAATTATTTCTGGTGGTTATTGGAGTTTCGAACAGGCCGAGCATTAATTTTACCTTTAAAATTCTGCTCACCGCATCATCTATTCTTGATTCAGGAATTTCGCCTTCTTTTACCAGTTCAACTACATATCCCGGAAAATCAAAGTTATAGGGAACCATGGACATGTCAACACCGGCATTGATGGCCAGTTTAACAGCTTCTTTATGACTGGCGGCAACCTTGTGACGCAGGTGCAGATACTCAATGTCCTGCCAGTCAGACACTACAAAGCCTTTAAAGCCAAGTTCGTTTTTCAGCAGATCGGTAAGCAGATATTTGCTGGCATGAACCGGTAACCCGTTTATTTCGCCTGAGTTGATCATTATGGTTGCAGCTCCGGCATCAATTGCTTTTTTGAATGAAGGAAGGTGGTACTCTCTGAGCGCATTCATTGAAAGCAGGGCCGGCGTGCGGTCTTTACCACTTACAGTTTGTGAATAGCCCAAAAAGTGTTTCATGCATGATGCAATTCTGTTTGGATCTGACATATTATTGTCTTTCCCCTGCAGCCCTGCAATAAGTGCTACCCCCATTTCAGATGCGAGCAGAGGGTCTTCGCCGAAAGTTTCCCATTGACGAGGCCAGCGCGGGTCCATACCGAGATCGAGAACAGGGCTGAAAGTCCAGGGGCAGCCTATCGCCCGGGTTTCGTATGCAGTAATTTCTCCGGCACGCTCAATCAGCGCCGGATTCCAGGTTGCAGCCATGCCAATTTGCTGTGGGAACAGGGTAGCACCTTCAACATACGAAGCACCATGAATCATATCAAGTCCATATATTACCGGAATTTTCAGTCTTGATTTTTCAAGAGCATAAGCCTGAATCTCACCGATCAGGCTATTCCATAATTCCGGGTTTCGGGCACGGTTGTTGGCAGTGTTTAGTACTGAACCTATCTGATATTTTTCAAACGCCAGACGAAGGGTGGCAGTATCTAATTTTAATGGTTCATCACTTTCGAAAGGGCTTTTTCCAACTGTAAGAACATCAATGGTAACCTGTGTCATTTGACCCGCTTTTTCTTCGATGGTCATTTTAGAAACCAGCTCTTTAACCCTGGCATCAATACTACCGGATTCACCATCCTTTTTTTCACTGCAGGAAGTAATAGCCAAAGTGCTTAAAAGAAGAAGAGCAACAAATATTTTTTGCATGATCTGATATTTTTAAATGTTCCGAAAAGAAAAAGCCAGTAATACGGATTTACACTCATTAATTTAAGGTGTAAACCCTCACATAATCAATCTCCATGATGGCTTCACTGAGTTCAGGGTCAATGCCTTCTTTGCCACCCCAGCCGCCACCTATGGCAATGTTGAGAATGATGTGGAAGCGTTTGTTGAAAGGCCAGGTCATAAAATCTGCCTGATGATCGTTTTCGAAAGTGAAATATTTCTGATCATCAATAAAGAAGTCAATTTTTTCGGGAGTCCATTCCACAGCATAAACATGAAACATTTCGTTAAAGCCGTTGATATTTAAACTTTTTCCCAACTGAGTTCCTTTTACATGGTTGTATGCACCTGTATGAACTGTGCCATGAACAACAGCCGGATCGTATCCTACGTGCTCCATGATATCAATTTCTCCGCTTTCGGGCCAGCCTCCATATTCCCAGTCGGTCGGGAGCATCCAGATGGCAGGCCAGGTTCCTCTGCCTTTTGGCAAACGGGCTTTTGCTTCGATACGGCCATATAAAAAGTCCTGTTTGTTTTTGGTCACCAGCCTGGCTGATGTCCACTTTTCGTCTACTTTTTTGGCTTTAATGGTTAACAGCCCATTTTTTACAAAAGCGTTTTCGGTAGAGTTGGTGTAATTCTGAAGCTCGTTGTTTCCCCAGCCGTGGTCGCCGATATCGTAACCCCAGTTTTCGGTGGCAGGAGCCCCTTCATAATTAAATTCTTCGGACCAAACCAGTGTTTTACTGTTTTGAGAAAGCCCTGCAGAAGCTATCAGCAAAAGCAAAGCCGGCAAAAGGGAAAGGATTGTTTTTTTCATATTTTCTTTATAAAACAACGATGAGGTTACCGGGTCAACAATACCTGATTTGTTTACCGTTTGTTATTCGATAACGGGTCCCTTAAACTTTTCGGGCAATTGACCCGGTATCTCACCGTGCATTACTAAACCAACCAACCAAGGTTATCTTTAACGCATTAAATGCGAATATTTTAGTTTCAGTTCAGGTTTTAATATCCCTGATTCTGTACAAAGGCTCCGGCAGAAAGGTCCATCTCGGTTTGAGGAATAGGCAGAAATCCTTTGGTAGCAGCATTGAAGGTAACATCAAAGATCTGCTGGTCGCCAACGTAATTTGGTCCGCGAACTCCGGTTACTGTGAGTTCCTGAGCTGCATACGACAAGCCCTTTCTAAGTACATCAAAATACCTGATGCCTTCCAGCGAAAGCTCGAGCCTGCGTTCCTTGTAGATGTTTTCGGGAGTGGCAGGAATGCTGCTCAGGCCCACTCTGGCTCTTACGCGATCGAGATATTGCTGAGCATTGGGGCTTCCGAGTTCAGCAGCCATGAGCAATACATCCGAAAAGCGGATTACTCTGTGGTTGCATGTGCGGTTTAGTTCAAACTGACCGCCGGTTCCCCAGTGTTCTGCATCTGAGCTGTATTTTTTTGAAAAATAACCGGTATGCTGATATCCTTTGTCAAGTGAACCATCCAGATCTTCTTCGCGAAGCACTGTAAATTCATATCTTGGGTCATTTTTAATATCATCCACCAATTTCTGGCTAACTGTGCCGAAACTCCAGCCGCGATTCCAGTTTTGAGATCCTGTTACTCTGGGGCCCTGCATCTGTGCAGAAAGATTGCCTTCGCCTCCTCTTACATAACCCCAATCCCACCAGGGAGGAGTGTCGCCGTAAGAAATTTCGAAAACAGACTCTTTTCCATATTCTCCAACGAGCTTGAAGTTGTCTTCATAGTTTTCGAACAAGTCATGACCGCTGTTGGCAATCAGGTCATCGAGATAGGTTACCAAAACTCCGCTATTTATGGTTTGAGATCCGGCCATGAGGTCTTTTCCATAAACTCCGTTGTAGAAAAGATATACACGGGCCAGCAGAGCCTGGGCAGCCCATTTGGTTATTCTTCCTGCGTCAGCCGAAGAAACAGAGGCAGGCAGGCCGGCAATGGCTTCGGTAAGGTCAAGCGCAATCTGGTTGTAAACCTGTTCAGGAGTTGCCTGAGGTTGTTTGTATTCCGATGGGCCGCTTAACGTTTTGGTAAGAAGAGGAATGTTTTCAAAGTAGGCTACCTGCTCAAAGTAAAAATAGGCACGCAGGAATTTGCTCTCGGCTTTAAGGCGGTTTTTAAATTCATCGGATGCATCCACCCCGTCAATCTTTTCGAGAAGCAGGTTGGCTCTGTAAATTCCGGTGTAGTTTTTCAGCCAGATGGCATGTGCAATTTTACTGGTTGTGGGAATGTTGAAATTGTTGAACTCATTCTCATCCATTCCATCGTTAGCATCAGCACCTCCGGCGTATGAATCGTCGGAAAGCACATCTGAAACCAGAATAAACGGAGCCCATGAAACTCCGGGGGTATCCTGATAGCCAAGAACATCGTAAACGGAAACCAGGGCTTGCATTGCATGTTCTTCTGTTTTGTAGAAAGAGGTGGTAACTTCCTGATCCAATGGTTTAAGATCAAGGAAATCTTTGCTGCATGAAGAAAGCAGGCCAAAGGATACCAATATGATGCCTGCCAGATATATGATTCTTTTCATCGTTTTCTGATTTAAAGGTTAGAATGAAATGGTTGTTCCTACCCTCCAGGTTCTGGCCATAGGATAAATTCCGCGATCAATAGCGATGTCAAAGGAGCTGCGTGCACCAATTTCAGGATCAGCACCAGTATATTTGGTGAGGGTGAGCAGATTCTCAGCCGAAACATAGAACCTCCAGGTTGAAGCGCCCATTCTATGGAGAATACTTCTGGGCAAGGTATACCCAAACTGAAGGTTTTTAATTCTGATATAGGAACCGTCCTCGATGTACAGGTCAGAAACCCGGGCATTGTTGTTGATGTCGATCCATGTGTAGCGGGGCACTTCGTTGGATGTGCCTTCTCCGGTCCAGCGATCGAGTATCGCTGTGGTACGGTTGGTGTATCGCAGATCCACACGCTGACTTCCATTGAAGATTTCGTTGCCGTATGTTCCGGTAATGAGCAATGCAAGATCAAAGTTTTTGTATTCAAAATTGGCGTTGAAGCCCAGTATCCAGTCGGGGGTTGGATTGCCAATCATAGTGCGGTCATCGGCATCAATTTTTCCATCTTCATTTACATCAACAAAACGAACATCTCCAGGCACTGCATTGGGTTGAAGTGGCAGACCTGTTGGGCCGATATGCTGGAACACTTCAGCCTGATTCTGGAAAATACCATCGGTCTTGTAACCCCAGAAATAACCAATCGGAAGTCCGACCTCGGCTCGGGTAACCAAACCGGCTATAGCCCAGCTTGCGCCCGGAAGTACCTTTTCTTCATTGCCTATTTCAGTCATCTCGTTCTGGTTGTACGTAGCATTCACATTAACGGAATAATTGAGGTCTTTTATCTTGTGACGCCAGGTAATGTTCATTTCAACGCCTTTGTTCTGAACACTTCCAACATTTGCATATGGAGGATCGTTACCAACATGACCCGGGATAGGAATTCTTTCCAGAAGACCTTCAGTGGTCTTGACATAATACTCAATGGTACTTACAAGTCTGTTGTTAAATGCTCCGAAATCGAGGGCAAAATTCAACTGCTTTGATTCTTCCCATTTTATATCTTCATTTGGCATATAGGAGGGCGATGCTCCGGTATATCTGCCATTGCCAAAAATATAGCCACGGCTTTTATCAATTGTGGATATAAACTGGTAATAACCGATTCTTTCGTTACCATTAACACCATAGGTTGCTCTTAATTTTACAAGATCAACATTGGATAGTTCAGGGAAGAATTCTTCGTCAGATAAAACCCATCCAAATCCAATAGAGGGGAAGTAGCCGTATTTGTTGTTGGCTCCAAAGTTGGTTGAACCGTCTCTGCGGAGAATGGCTGTAACTGAGTATTTATTCTTGAAGTCATAGGTCAATCGTCCGAAAATGGACGCCAGGGCATGATGTGATGCACCTCCGGCTGCAACCCACATGGTGTCGGTGGCCATATTCAGGTAAACATTTTCGGGATCAAAAAGAGGTACTTTTGAATTGAAACCATAGAGATTTTCATATACATCCTTTTGAGCAGAAGTTCCTGCCAGTGCAGTAAAGTTGTGATCATTAATTGACCGTGAATAGGAAATTGTATTGTCCCATTGCCAGGTAAAGTATCTGTCAATACTTTTGCTTACGGAAGTTCTGTCAGTATTGTTTTGTGCCCCGTTCAGGTAAAACAGCGGCCGGTAAGAATCGTTGAGCACATAGGCAAGGTCAATGCCCAAGGTGGTGGTTACTTTTAAACCTTTAATAATTTCAGCTTCTCCAAAAATACTCCCAACCACTTTGTCAACACGGGTTTCAGCGGTTTGAATTTCGAGCAATGCCAAAGGATTAACTACCTCGGCACCAACAAGTTTCGAGATACCATAAGTTCTGCCATTTTTATCTTTAAGCACCGGTTGGTTGGAGTAGGGGGGAAGTGCAAGTTCATCAGGGTCTTCTTCGTAGAGCGGAGTAAGCGGATCCATATTCAGGGCACTGCTGAAAGCTCCGTTGAACGATTCGTTACTGCCAATGCCTCTGCGGATGATATGTGAGTAAGACAATGTGTTTCCGAACCTGAAAACTTTATTCACCTGGCTGTTGGTATTTAAGCGGGCAGTGATTCTGTCGAACTGAGATTTGTCTCCGCCAATGATTCCTTGTTGAGAAAAATATGAGAGAGAAGTTGCATAGGTGGTTTTATCGCTGCCACCGGTGATTGATATCTCATGATTCTGCATGGGAGCATTTTTAACAAACAAATGATCCTGCCAGTTGGTATTGTGCTTTGGAATTTCGTTCAGGTCGAATGGTTCTGTAAGGCCTGCATTTCTGGCTCCTTCGTTCATTATCATTCTGTATTGTTCGGCATCAAGCATATCAAGCTTCTTGCTGACATTCTGTATGCCTCTGTAGCCTGAATATGAAATGCTCATTTTACCACCTTTGCCACTTTTAGTGGTAATAAGAACAACCCCATTGGCAGCTCTTGATCCATAAATGGCAGCAGAAGCAGCATCTTTTAGTACATCCATAGATTCTATGTCGCCGGGGTTGAGATAATCTATTCCTCCAACAACTACACCGTCAACTACATACAAGGGTTCAGAGTTTCCGGTTGTTCCGGTTCCACGAATCCTGATGGTGGGTGCTTCTCCCGGTTGTCCTGATAGATTTGTAACCTGTACACCTGCTGTTCTGCCCTGCAAGGCTTGTTCTATTCTCAAAACAGGTGTAGAAGTTATATCTTCAGAATTTACTGTTGAAATTGAACCGGTTACTACTTTTTTCTTTTGAGAACCATAGCCAATTACTACCATTTCGCTGAGCATGGTAGCTTCAACCTGCAGCTCAACATTAATTTGTTTTTGTCCGTTCACCGCAATGGTTTGCGTTTTATAACCGACAAATGAAATTACAATTGAAGCATTGGGTTTGCTTATGGTTAATGTGTATTTACCATCAATATCAGTGGTAGTTCCGTTTGTAGTTCCGGCTTCAACCACAGTTGCACCAGGTACACCCATACGGGTCTCATTTTCGGTGATGGTGCCGCTTACAGTGTGCGTTTGTGCTGATACAGCCCCTGCAACTAGTAGTAAGGTCCATAAAATGAGTAATTTGTAATATTTTGCTTTCATCCGTTCTCAGGTTAAAGATTGTTTTTTTTGGTTGGTGTGTAATCAAAGGCTTTGGTGAACCAGCCTTTTAATTTTTCTGAAAAACGCGTATGTAATCAACTTTGAGTTGTTGCGGGAAGGTGGTTGTTTCGTTTGGGCTGCCAGGCCAGTTGCCTCCCACCGCAATATTGAAGATAAAGAAATGAGGTGCATGGAATTCGGTCATATGCCCGGGTGTAATGTCTACCTCATTGAATTTTATATCGTTAACATACCATTTGATTGTGTTTGCATCCCAAATGATGGTGAAAACGTGGTATTCATCAAAGAAAGTTCCTGTTGATTTGGTATACGACTGACCGTATTGTGCATGGCCGCCATTGTCCCAGTGCAAAGTACCATGGACTGTTTTTTCGCGATTACTTCCGCCAATCATTTCCATGATGTCTATTTCACCACAGGCTGGCCATCCAACTGTGGTAATGTTGTTCCCCAGCGCCCACAATGCCGGCCAGATACCTTGTCCTTTTGGCAGCAAAGCACGAATATCTACTCTGCCGTAGGTAAAAGTTTTTTTGTTGCGGGTAATCAGTCTTGACGATGTATAATTGCTGCCCTGAAATGATTCCTTGCGGGCTTCAATGGTTAAAACACCACCATCAACACTTGTGTTTTCACTCCGGTAGTACTGAAGTTCGTTGTTGCCCCAGCCACCTGCTCCTGTTTCATAAGTCCAGGACTGCGTGTTTAGTGCGTTTCCATCGAATTCATCGTTCCAAACCAAAGTATAGCCCGAATATACCATTGGAGTTGTATATCCCTCGCCAACAGTTACCGGATCATTGTCGCTCAGGGTAATCTGCTTTTCATTTTTTACATACCTGCCCGATTGGCCATAGGCTCTGACTTCGATATTGTATGTGCCGGGTAAAATAAACTCGTATTCAAACTGTCCGGTGCTGTTGGTAGCTGCAGCCTGAGTTGTACTTCCGACAAACAGGCGGTATTCAACAGTATTGTCGGCACTGGCTTTGATTGTTACAATGCCCGGCCCATTTTCGGGTAAGGTGATTTCTACTTTCAGATTTGCAGGTTCTCCGGTAACATCCGGTTCATCATCCTTGCATGAATTGAAAGTAAAAGCAGAGAGCAAAAAAAGAAGCAGTAATCCGGCTGGAAGTTTGTTTTTCATGGTATAAGGTTTTAAAAAGCCCGACCGGGGTTTCCGGTCAGGCCTTTAAAGATAAGAATTATTCAAATTTGAAGTTACGGATGTAGAAAGTTCCGTCAACAAAGTGGTTGGATCCGCCAATTACAAGGCCTACCAAGTCGAGGTCCTGGCGGGTTTTGGGTGTACCGGTCCCTGCTGAGGGTGACTCAAGCTGGAAGGTATAGGTTTTCCATTCATCAGTTACGATGTCATCCAATGCTACATCATATTGAACCCAGCTGGTCCAGAACTCCTGAGTCTGGCTGGCATCAGCAATCCATATCTGAATATTCTTGGTCAGGCCGCCTTCACTGTATGTATTTGTGCTGGGGATAAATACATCAATTGAGAATGTAGTAAAATTATCGAACTGAATGTCATAATCCAGCTGGAATTTAAGGTCAGCATATTGCTCGGTTCCTCTCTGATATTTACCAACCTTGGCAGCTGCTGCATTGGCAGGGTCGTCAACCCCTGGAGTAATGGTAACAGCCGATTCTGTTGGAATGAGGTCATTCACATCATTTGCACTGGTTGAAGCAAAAGTGTTGAAGAAAGCTGTAGGGGCAAAATTGGGCAGATCTTCTCCGAAAGGAATTTCTTCTTCAACAACAGCTGGTTCAAGAGCTGGGTTTGAATAGGAAGCATAGCTGAAATCCCAGTAAACACCTTCCCAAGAGTAAGCTATGGTCATAAGGTCATAACCAGTTCTTTCTTCAATAGTAATTTTGAATTTGCGGCTATCGGGCAAATCGGCTGATTCGCCGGTTGAAGTAACTTTTGCAAGGCCCATCCATGCGCCTTTACCAATTAAGGTAACTTCATTGGTGGTAGGTTCATAAGTATAGGAATGAGTGCCGCTAAGTAATGCGCTCACGTCTGCCCCATTGGCATTGATCATGTTAGCCGGGATAGCTTCGAAGCAAGTGCCCAGAACTGCAGTTCCGTTGAACATCAGATCTTCACCCCAGAATGAACCTTTGTCATCGAAAATGAATTTCCCGTCAGTCGTGAAAGTAAATTCATGGTAATAGATACAAGGTCTGACACCGGTATTATCAAGTGACCACCAGCTGCGGGCAGCTTCGGCATTCGGGCCAACTCCCATGCAGGTACCTTCTCTGAATAATTTCCAGGTTTTTGAAGTGGTACCAGCCAGCAGAGTTAATGCTGAGTTCGGATCTTTTATTTCAATGGTCTGATTGAATGTTGCTGAAGCATTGGCCGAGTTTTTGGCTGTAAGAACCACAGTGTAATTTCCGGCTGCGGTATAAACATGTTTTGGGTTGGCTTCAGTTGATGTTTGCCCGTCACCAAAGTTCCACTCGTAACTGGTGGCATTCTGCGAAAAATTAGTGAAAGTTACTTCCAGGAAGTTGGTTGCACTAATTGCATACTGGAAGCTGGCAATGGGATTCTTTGGGGGATCTTCGTCTTCGTCATCTTTACAGGAAACAAAGGTAACCATGGAAAGGACTCCCATTGAAAGCAGAAATACTCTGCTCCATTTCATGAAACTGTTTTTCATTGGTGTGTGTGTTTAGTTATTAAACGGTTATTGGTTGTTGATTATGATTAATTATTCAGTAAAGCAGAAATCGGATCAGCCATAAGCTTTGAGCTGTTTTGTTAACGCAAATTTAATATCACAAAAGGCTTTTGGTATTTTTTTTAACTCATCAATACTACATCAATAAACTTTTTATACTACGTCAATACTACATCATATGTTTTCTAATAAATTGAATATTAATATTATAAAAATGAGAAATGGGATAGAAAGACTACAACAAAAGCAGGATTTTTCAAACAAACCAATTTATGGTTCGTTGCCTTCTATAACGATAAAATAAAGTCTGTCAGGTTAACTTCGTGGTCAATGTTGAGCTTTTTACGAAGCCTGTAACGACTTATTTCAAGACCTCTGACAGATATATTCATTAAAGGCGCAATTTCTTTGCTTGAAAGGTTCATTCTAAGGTACGCGCACAATCTCAGCTCTTTTGGAGTGAGTGCCGGGTAAGTTTCCTTAAGACGCAGAATAAAGTCCTGATGCACATCATCAAAATACGTATTAAATGCTTGCTGATGCTGCTCGTTTTTAATCTCTTTGTTTATTTTTCTTATTAGTTGTGAAACCAGATATTTATGGTCATGCTCTTTGCCGGTTTGCAGCAGCGAGCCCAGCTGTTCTTTTAAATTGGTTAATATTTTGGTTTTATGTACCAGATTCAGTGTTGTATTGGCCAATTCCCGGTTTCTGTGGTTCATTTCATTCTGAAGTGCCGCATTTCTCAGATTAACAATTTCTTTTTCATTGATCAGGGCTTGTTCCCGGTACTTCAAAGTTTGGTCAGCCAGAAGTTTCTCCTGTTTTATGATCTCATCTTTTCTGGCTTTTTCAATCCTTCTTCGCAGGAATATAATATTCCCGACAAGTACCACCATGAATATAAGAGTGTAAAGAATTCTGGCAGCCATAGAGCGATGCAACGGGGGCTTAATTTCGAAAGCGAATTGACTGGGAACACTTTCAGCATAAAAGGAATTTTTTGATTTTACTTCAAAAACATAATTCCCTTCTCTTAAATTCATGTACTCTTTAAAACCCTGATTCGTCCATGCTGACCAGTTGTCTTCGTATCCTTTCAGCCGGTAAGCAAACATAGTTCCGTCAGGATACTCATATGAAGGACTTGAAAATTTGAAGATTACCGAGTTGAACCGATAAGGCTGTTTTAACTTTTGAATGATTTTATTCTGAAAATCAATGCTATTCAGGTTGTTAATTACAATTACAGAGTCATTGCTGCTGAAATTTACCGTTCTTACTATTACCGGATCTTCTCCCCGTTTTTTTACATCAGCAAATCGTGGAGAGAAATGTATTAGCCCCTGTTGTGAGCCAATAAATATGTTGTTCTGATCCTGAATGAAAATATTTTCAAACGAAGGCAGTAACATATTGTTGATACGAGAGAAAGGTGAGAGTTCTGTTACATATTTTCCACGCTCGGTTTCACGTATTACACCCAGGAAAGTATTTGTAAAAAACCAGTAATTCCCGGCTGCATCTCCTGTTATCTTATCAATAAATGGTAATCCTGAAAAAATTTCGTTCAATCTTGGGTTCTTGTAGAATACATCTGCCTTTTTATCGAAGCGATAAATGCCATCGGGAGTGGTTACATTAAATTCATGATCAATTTTCTGCAAGTTATAGGGCAGCTCATCGGGCAGACCTTTATTTGATTTGTAAAGCGTAACAGATTCAGCACGGGTAAGCGCGGGGTTTAAGGAAACGCTGAAAATTCCTCTGTACCCATGTGAAATCCAGATAAGTCCATCCTCATCCTGAAGCAGGCTTCGGCTTGATTCCTTAAACCCTTGTACCTCATGGGATACAAACCAGCGGTTATCTTTTCTGGCTAGTATTACCAGTCCGTTGTATGTGCCTCCAATCAGAGTATCGGTGGTGTTCTGGTGCCGGATAAATGTCCAGAATCCTGGGATATCTGAAATTTTTACAGCCTCCTGATCATTGATAATGAAACATCCTGTGTTATGTCCGCATATTAATTGATTGTCAAAAACATTTAAACTCCAAACCTGCCCTTCGGTGCCGGGAATAAGTTTAAATGTTCCGTTTTTTTCTGATGAATTTTTCAGATTGCTGAGTTCTATACAAAACAGCCCCTGATTGGTGCCGGCGTATAACCTGCCATTAAATATACAAGAAGTATAAGTTGCTTCAAGGTTATAATTGTAGTCAAAAACCGAGACCGGGGAACTTATTTCGGCGTAATCAATGCCATTGTCGAGCCCCATCCATAGGTTGTAGTGCCTGTCTTCAAAAAGACTGAGTATGGTATTGTTCTGCAATCCTTTCGACCGGTTGAGATGCTGATAAATATTTCCGCTGGCATCTGTAATATATACACCGTTCTGAACAGTACCAAATGCCAGAAAATTATTGGTAAGCAATGCACCCGAAAACAACTCAAAGGTTTTAAGTTTTTCATTTACCTGAACATTCCAGGATTCAAGTCGCTTTTGGTTAATGGTGAACAGTCCTTCTTTTGATGTTCCCAACAAAAACTGTTCTGGGCCTGTAGATTGAAGGAACCTGATTTCAGTTTTCTGAAAAATCGGGTCATTCAGATATAATTCCAGCCCTCTTTCGGTTAATTGCATCAAACCTCGTTTACGGTCGGTAACATAAACAACCCCATTCACAAGAAATGACTGAGCAAAAGATGAGAAGGGCTCTAGTACTTTGATTTTTCCTTCGCGGTAAATAAATATGGCTCGGAAAGATTGAAAAACTACTCCCTGTGAAGTGATATGAATGTTCCAGATTTCATCAAATGCCTTGAAATATTGGGGAACCAAATGGCTAAGGGAGTGAAAAACTAGTCTGCCATTGCCTGCCGGAACAAAATATCCGAATTCTTCAAATGCCCCGGCAAATATTGTATCTCCTTTGGCTTTAACAGTCCGCAATATGGTTTTGTTGGACATAGGGTAAAGTTCCCAGTATTTGCCATCGAACTCAAGCAATCCGTCGTTGTTTGCGAAATACATCAGCCCTGATGAGTTTTGGGTAACTGACCAGTTTTGTGTGCTTGCCCTGTATGTTTTTTTTGGATAATTGTTGATAAATGGCAGGCCCAGTTCTTTTATCTGTGCATAACCAGCAAAAGGTAAGATAAAAAGGGCAAAAAGAAACCATACCCACCTTGCTGGCAGATTGATCAGCAATGCAGGAAACGAATATTTTCTTGTTCTAAAAGTGCCAGGATTCATATCTCAACAAAAATATAAATTTTAATCTCACCATTTATTATTTACAAGGCCTGTTTAAATATTGAATTTTCTATGCTTTTCACAAATAAAAAAAAACAAAGCAGGCATTGTTGAAAACTTGTAGCGTTCAATTGAAGGGGTTTGGGTAAATTTGCCGTTCGAAAATGGTTTTTATGATTTGGTTGCAGGGAATACTGGCATCGGAATGGCTGCTGTTAATCTGGGCGCTGCTGGCTGCCTTGCTTATTCAGTTAGTTTATTTTTGGTTTATTTTTGTTAGGCTGGCATTTTATAATGCCGGTAAAAGGCCGGTACAGGAAAACAGGGAGCCTGTTTCAATAATTATTTGTGCCAAAAATGAATATCATAACCTGGTTCGTTTTCTGCCAGTTATACTGGAGCAGGATTACCCCGAATACGAGGTTGTTGTGGTAAATGATGCCTCCGATGATGATACTTTTTATCTGCTCAGGGAATTCAGTGAAAAATACTCCCGTCTGAATGTTGTAAATATTCATCAGAACCTGAATTTTTTTAAAGGGAAGAAGTTTCCGCTCTCAATCGGGATCAGATCGGCGAAATATGATACAGTGCTCCTTACCGATGCCGATTGTTATCCAACAGGTAGCAAATGGATTGAAAGTATGCAATCGGCACTTACCGGCAAAACTGAAATTGTGCTGGGTTATGGGGCCTATTCTGTTCAACCCGGTATTTTAAACAAGCTTATACGTTTTGATACATTGTTTGTGGCAATGCAATACATGTCATTTGCCATAACAGGAATGCCATATATGGGGGTCGGGCGCAATCTTTTGTACCGGAAAGATCTGTTTTTTAAGGCTGGCGGATTTATGCGTCATTACAAAATCTCTTCAGGCGACGATGATTTGTTTATCAACGAAGTGGCAAAAAGCAGTAATACCCGCATTCAACCAGCAGCTGAGGCTGTTACTTTTTCGAAACCCAAACAAACTTTTGGATCATGGTTCAGGCAGAAACGCCGCCATCTTACAACAGGAGGATTCTATCGTTTCGGGCATAAGTTTGCACTTGGACTCTATTCATTCTCACAACTGGCTTTTTTTGGTATGCTCATTGCTTTGGCTGTAATGGGTGTTGACTGGATGCTGCTGACAGGAATCTTTTTACTGCGATTGTTAACACAGCTGATTATTGTAAAAAAGAGCATGATAAAGCTTGGTGAAAAGAATTTTCTGCTTTTGGTTCCGTTTTTTGAAGTATTTTTGATGATTACAAATCTGTTGCTGGGTTTTGCAGGTTTGTTTTCACGAAAAACACAATGGTAAAAAAGACATCGTCAGTAGAATCGTCGCAACGGGATTATCTGTTGGTTCAGCAGGCGCTGTCCGGCGATCAAAAAGCGTTTGCCTCGCTTATGTCGTTGTATGAAGATCCGGTATATCACGTAATTCTCAAAAAAGTAGGAGAATCTGTGATAGCCGAAGATCTGACCATTGAAACTTTTGGAAAGGCATTCCGCAATCTGAGCAGTTTTTCTCCTGATTTTGCTTTCAGTACCTGGTTGTTCAGAATAGCAATCAATCATTCCATTGATTTTCTCCGGAAGCAGAAAAACGACCCCTGTCAGCGCGATCTTAATAACCAGTCCGAAGTTGCAGATCTAAATTCTGACCCGGAAGAAACCTACATCAGGGAACAACGTATGAAGCTCATGCGCGAAACGGTTGAAAAACTTAAACCCCGCTACAGACGGCTTATTGAGATGAGGTATTTTGATGAAATGTCATACGAGGAAATTGCAGCACAATCGGGGCTGCCTATTGGTACTGTTAAAGCACAGTTGTTCCGGGCAAAAGATTTGCTTTATCAGATTCTTACAGGATCACACGACCTTTAGCGCTTCTCTGGTTTTCTCACTTTTTCCTTTTTTCTCAAACTTTTCGATTTCTGATTTCATGGCTACATATCCGGCTTCTATCAATTCAGCTGCCCGGTGAAAATCGAAAGTATCGGCTATATTTACGGGCAGATTAAGCAGCATATCCGGTTGATGATGCTCCAGTGAATTGAGTGTCAGTTTGTGTTGCATCAATTCAAATGAATTGTTCATGATGTTGAAAATACCGGTTACTTTGGTTCTTTTCGGGTGGCCTCCGGTTACACTGTTCCATTTTTCGTTGATCAGCCGCCGGGTTTTATTCATCATGTTGTCCTCTTTATTTTTAGGAATCAGCAACACATCAGTTCTTGGAGCATTTACGTTTACTGCTACCAGAAGATTTCCTTTTGGATGAAAAACATGTTCCATAGGCAGCGGGTTAACCAGGCCGCCATCAACCAGCAAAGCCTTTTCCTGAGTAACCGGCATCAGTACACTGGGTATAGATGACGAAGCCCTGATTGCATAAAGCAAATCTCCGCTGGTGAATACAACTTCGGTGTGATTGGATAGGTCAGCTGCTACAGCGGCATATGGCAGCGGGAGTTCTTCAATCAAAACACTTCCAACAAAATGTTTCATTTCATTAAAGACTTTTTCCCCTTTTATGATGCCTGTTTTACTAACCGCCAGGTCCATAAGCCGGTAAACATCAAGCCGGTTGAGGCTGGTTATAAAATCTCTGAAATGGTTCAGTTTTCCGCAGGCATACATTCCACCCACCAGAGAGCCCATTGAAGTACCGGCAATGGCTTTGATTTCGTAGCCATGTTCTGTAAGTGCATCAATAGCGCCTATGTGCGCCAAACCCCTGGCTCCTCCGCTGGAAAGCACCAATGAAATTTTCTTGTTTCCCATTTTTTGTAGAATTGACTTGAGTAGTTTTCTGGTATTTCTATCGGTTTATGCCGATTATTAATGCAGAAAAGCCTATTTCAGATTGTTATGAGCGTTAATGATTTCATGCAGGTTAAGAATTGTAACCGAAGCATCAAACAAATCGCCGTACGAACAAGCCGAAAGCTTATATCCTTCTTCAAATTGGAAGTTTTTAAGGGAATAACCATGGGCTTCAGGGTCATTTTCCAGTAAAAAATTACCATCAGCAATTGGAGACACAGTAAAAGAATTCAGGTTTTTGGTCAGGCCTTTTCCGATAGCTTTCAGGAAACTTTCTTTCAAAGTCCATAACGTAAAAAAAACATCTGCTTTGCTCGTCTCATCCGGGCAGCTGTTTATCCAGTCTTTTTCAGGTTGCGAAAAAAAGCGATTGGCCACACCTTCGGGTACTCTGCGGATTTTTTCAACATCAACACCCACGGCAGTGTCAGAAAAAGCTATGGCTACCCATTTGCCTGAATGTGAGATGTTAAAATGAATGTTTTCAAATCCATCGGGGAATGGTTTGCCTTTTTCGCCAGTTGTAAATGGTTCGTAGGGAAGGGTTTTGCCAAACCTGGAAGCGAGCAGATAACGTGTAGCCAATTCCCCCGCCAGGCTTCTTTGTGCATCGGCTGGCCTGGCAAAAGCTGTGATTTTTACCTTTACAGCATCGGGAAGCTTTTCAAGCAGTTGTTCACGCAGCTGCTCAAACGCGTTTTCATCCATTAAATGCAAAGCAAAAATCTCAGTCATGATTCAGTTATTATTTTTTATACGTTAAGATTGAAGCCATGTTACAATAAATCAGATGTTTTGCATATTTTTCGCTGCATATTTCTCGGTTTTTTTTATTACCCTCAACAGATTCTTTCCCCAGATTAGTTTAATTTCTCTGGCAGAATAGCCCCTTCTGAGCAGTTCCTGAGTAATGCTTTCCATTTCTGATACATACTCGCAGCCTTTCACAGCGCCGCCACCATCAAAATCGGTTCCTATGCCCACATGCTTAATACCGGCAATTTTTACAATATGGTCAATGTGGTCAACTACATCGGCAACAGTTGCCAGTTCCTGTGGAAAAATATCATCAATGGCATACCATTCGTCGCGGGCCTTAGCCCATTCTGCTTCATTCAAATCTTTAAAGCCCCGGTATTTAACCCTGAGGGCCGCTTGAGCTGAGTCGCGCTCTGGATTAGGAGCAGGGGTTTTAACATAACTGCTGAGAATACACATTTGAATAACACCACCATCTTCAGCCAGGGCTTTAAGCATGTCATCACTCAGGTTTCTGGGGTTGTTGCACAAGGCCCGGGCGCATGAATGCGAAGCAATTACAGGGGTTTTGCTCAGCTGTATAGCATCGTAAAACGATTTGTCAGAAACATGTGACACATCAACCATCATTCCCAAACGATTCATTTCTGCAATTACTGTTTTGCCAAATTCCGACACACCATTGTGTTCTGTGGTGTCGTTGGCCGAATCGCAGATATCATTGTTTTTTGAGTGACACAAGGTTATATATCTGGCACCCAGATTATAGAACTTTTCAACGTTTTTCAGCTCTTTGCCGATGGGGTAACCGTTTTCAAGGCCGATGAACATAGCCTTTTTGCCGGTTTTGAGAACCCTTTTCAGGTCAGAAACGCTTCCAGCTTTTTCTATATCGTTGTGGTGAAGTTCCAGTTGACGGTGTATGGCATTAAAAGTCCGTATGGCATCATGGTGTGCCTTTATGTTTCCGGCTTCGGTTCTTTCGCCCTGTCCAACAAATACGGCAAAAAAGGCAGCATCGAGGCCTCCGGCATTCATTCCTGGAAAATCAACTCTGTTGCGCGGACGCAGATTGCGATGATCTGCGGCAAAGTTGTAGTTACTATCGGTAAACCACATGGGAGTATCATTATGTGAATCAATAGTGACTGCACGTGCATGAATTCGCGATGCCTTGCGCGACTTCCTGGTGTTATCAGGGTTTTCTGCACTCCGGCTGATATTGCAGGTCAAAAGCAATAGCAGAGTAGCTATAATGAGTCCCAAATATTTCATAATCTGTTAGATGTAGTCGGTTTTTGAGCAAAGAGCCTGATTACATGCGCATCTCCTTTATGCAGGGGCCCTTCATCGAGCGAAGTTAAGGTTTCCTCAAATTCAATGAAGTTAAGATGATTAAAATCTTCTTCAATAAACTCTTTGGTGTAAAGCAATTGTAATGTTTTAGGGCCTCCGGTGGTGTTTTTTATTTGTTCGCGGGTAAATGCCTCCAAAATCAGATGACCGCCGGGTTTCAGCAACTGGCATAAACTTCGGTGAACCGATTGTCTGATTTCTTCAGGCATATGCACAAAAATAAAGGCGATCAGATCAAATTCTGATGGCTTGCTGTCAAAATCATTGAGATCTGCAATCAGATAATTGATGTCAACATTTTCACCTGCTGCCAGTTTAAGCGCCTTCTTTTTGCCTTCCTCACTCTGATCAAAAGCAGTTACATTCCATCCATTCTTTGCTGCAAATACAGCATTTCGCCCCTCGCCTTCAGCTGGCAACAGCAGTTTGCCAGGCTTAAGGTGCCGGATTTTTTCACTAAACCACTCGTTTGGGTTTATACCATATATATAATGATCGGCAGCATAACGCTCGTTCCATTGTTCTTTCATAAGGGTAAAAGCTTGTTTGTCAGCAATAAAGAGTTGGTCAGAAAAGATTCGGTTTACTTTGCAAAGATAATGTGGTTTTACCTGGTTCAGCATTTGATTGATCAGGCTTTTGATGGTTTGTGTTAATAGCCTCAGGAATTAAGACGTATTTTCATGTAAAAAGGATAAATTTACAACCGAAAAATCTTTCTATGCACAAGATCATTCTGCTTATTGATATTGCCGAAGAATACGGGCAGAAGTTGTTGAAAGGAGTTGCAAAATACTCCAAGGAAAACGGCCCCTGGATATTTTGCCGGATGCCCTTGTTTTATCGGGAAACACTGGGGATGAAAGGAATAGTGAAATTTGCCAGAGACTGGGAAGCGGATGGCATTATCGGGCAATTATACAACGATTCAGATATTAAGCAGATTCTCAATGCCGGAATTCATGTAATAGCCCAGGACTTCAAGGAGAGGTTTACAAATATTCCAAACATAACCGGCGGTTATTTTGAAGCCGGAGAAATGGGTGCCAGATACTTTCTGAAAAAGGGCTTTAAAAATTTCGCTTTTTATGGCTTTAAAAATATTGTTTGGTCGCGTGAGCGCAGCGATGGATTTGAACATTATCTCAGGTCGCAGGGATATAAGGTTCATTTTTTTGACCATGACAAAGCGCCAACCCGCGAACTTTGGTATTACAAACCCTCTGTTTTGAGCCAGTGGTTGCAGTCTTTGCCCAAACCCATTGCCATTATGACTTGTGATGACGAGCGTGGGCAGCATATTACTGAGGCATGTAAACAAGCAGGAATTCAAATACCAGATGAAATTGCCGTGCTCGGAGTTGATAATGATGAAATGACCTGTAACTTGTCAGATCCACCATTATCGAGTATTGCCCTGAATACAGAAAAAGGGGGCTTTGAGGCTGCAAAACTGATGGATGAAATGATTACCGGTAAAGTTGATATTCAGTATGATATTTATGTTATGCCCACACAGATAGTGGAAAGGCAGTCAACCGATATAGCTTCTACCAGCGACAGATATATTGCCAAAGCATTGAAGTTTATTCACCAGAATATTGAAAAAAGAATAACAGTAGGCGATGTGCTCAAACAAGTTCCTCTTTCGCGGAGGGCACTGGAAATGAGGTTTCAGGAAACAACCGGGACCGGTGTATATAAGTACATTTATAATCTGCAAATCGAGAAATTTGCACAGAAGCTGCTGGATTCAGACAAAACTATTTTTGAAATTGCTATTGAGTCGGGTTTTGACAACGGTAAAAACATTTCGCGGCAGTTTAAGCAGGTTAAAGGCTGCACTCCGGCCGAGTACAGGAGAAGAAATCTATCTAAAGGGTAAAGTCGTTCTGTTTTGTTAAATAACAGTCAATTAATATTTTAACTAAATGAGTCATTATTTTCAGTCTATTTATACCTTCAAATTGTAAAATTAATGTTAAGCTACTGAGCAGTTACTCTTTATGAAACCTGCGTCAAATCACGAATCTGATGCATTTGCGCAAAATGAGGATTATAATACGCAAATACTTACACCATCCCGTATATTCGGTTATATCTTTGGCAATGTAACAGTGAGCATTTTCACTGCAACCCCCTGGCAGTAAAAATCTTTAAACAACTTGATTGTCAATAATTTACATATTACAATCAAAGCATTGTTACCAACTGGGATAACTCTTTTTACTCGGCAAACCGCCCTTGCATGTCTGAAATCAAACTTAACATCCAGTTAAATTACTATTTCAATACAATAATTTTCTTTGCAAACTGAAAAAAACAAACAAATGTCAGATGCGGAAAAGAGAAAAACCAAATGTTCAACCAAAAGGCAAGTGGAGCCTGCATTGTGCAAACAATGTAAATAAGCACAACACACAATTATTCACCAATCAATAACAAATCACTATGAGAATTCCTCTTTACACAATTATTCTGCTTGCATTAATTTCGATGCAGGCGAATGCACAGGGGCTGGTAAGCGGTGTTGTTAAGTCAGCCAGCGATGGCAGTACAATACCAGGCGCAACCGTAGTAGTCAAAGGTACTTCTGCAGGGGCTGTAACCGACCTGAATGGTGCTTATTCAGTGAATGTTCCGGGGGGCAGCAATACCCTTGTGTTTTCATTTGTGGGAATGAAAACCCTGGAAGTGGCCATTGATGGCAAAACCAAAATAGATGTATCACTCGAAGCCGATGTAATCGGTATTGACGAAGTGGTAGTTATTGGTTATGCCAGCACCAGGAAACAGGACCTTTCGGTTGCTGCTTCCACCATTAAAATAGGCGACAACAACAAAGGCCGTCCTTCGTCGCTTGGTAACCTGATTCAGGGACAGATGTCGGGTGTAAAAGTTACCCAAAGCGGAGATCCGACTGCAGATGCAGCCATCAGCATCCGCGGAAAAGGAAATAAAAACGGCGATGCTGTTCTGGTTGTGGTTGATGGAGTACCCAATGCTCCTTACAATCCCGCAGACATTGAGACCATTACTGTTCTTAAAGATGCTGCTTCTTCAGCTATTTACGGGGCTCATGCTGGTTCTGGTGGTGTTATCATCATTACTACCAAACAAGCCAAAGAAGGCAAGCTGACCGTTGAAGCCAACGTATGGCAGGGTGTACAGCAGGCCTGGCGTTTGCCCGAGGTTCTTACATCAGAGCAGTTTAATATGGTATGGAAAGATGCTTCGGAAGCTGCAGGAAAAACAGTTCCGGCAACCTACGATCCCATTCAGTTCCCATACGGAAATGTAACCCGCACCGATTGGGTAGATGCCATTTTCAGGGTTGGCCGTATGGAACATTATGACCTTACCCTCAGGGGAGGTTCAAAAGATTTGAAAGCATTGGCTTCACTCAGCTATGATAACGTTGAAGGTACTTTGATCAATACTTACAACAAGAAACTCACTACCCGTCTGGGTGTTGAAATGGCTGTAAACAAATGGACCACACTCCGCCAGAATCTTGTTTATGATTATTCAAACGGCAAAAGCGGTATTGGTGATGGCCATACAGGAACCATTTTCGGAGCTATGGCTTATCCCAGGTTCTCCACCGTTTATGAATATGATGCTGATGGTAATAAGCTTTACGGAGGCACAGTTCCCCGCTGGGCTTTGGCCGAAGGATACAGTGTTGAGGCCGACCTTCGCAATCCGGTAGCCATGCTTGAGAAAGTAAGGGAAAATAATCCGGCAAACAGGATTTTCTCAAATACTTCACTCGAAATTAAACCAATTACCGGTTTAAGTCTCAAATCAGATTTCTCCATTGAACTCAACAATACCCGCAACGAATCATTCCAGCAGAGGTTCCTTGAGCCCGGCCGTACCATTGACCAGAACTACCGCACTATTTCAAACTCACTATACAGAGGCTGGAACTGGGACAATATTCTCTCATACACCAAAATTGTGAATGAGAAACATTATTTCTCAGCACTGGCTGGTTTTACCATGAACCAGAAAAATTACAGGTACAACAGCAATCAGGTAAGAGGCTTTGCTTTTGAAGATGAGTACCAGGCCATTTTCCTGAATGGAACCGACTGGACTGTAAAACCTACTGAAGAGATATGGGACGAAGCCTTTGTTTCTGTTCTGGGCCGCGCATCCTATTCTTATGACGACCGCTATTTTGTAACAGCAAGTATTCGTCAGGATGCTTCATCAAAATTAAGCCCCGATAATAATTCAGACATTTTCCCTGCAGTTTCAGGTTCCTGGAAAATTTCTTCGGAATCATTCATGAAGGAAGTTAAGGCTATAACCTTTGCCAAAATGCGTGTAAGCTGGGGACAGGTTGGTAATATTAACTCAGTAAGAAGGTTCATTTATGCTCCTCCTTATCAGGTTACCAGCTGGCCGTTATTCCTTGGCCCTGACGGAGAAAACCAGGGTTATGGTATTTTCCAGCCGACTATTCCGAATCCTGACCTGAAATGGGAGCGTACCGAGCAAACCAACATTGGTATTGATCTCGGGTTCCTGAAAAACAAACTTTTGGTTTCTGCCGATTATTTCTTTAAACATACCAAGGATCTTATCGAATCTATGCCGGTGCCTTCGGTTGCAGGTGTTGCTTCGCCTCCTGAGTTTAACATTGGAGAGGTTGAGAACCGTGGATGGGAATTTACCCTCACCTATGGCGAAAAGATTGGAGAAGTTGATTTGAACTTCAACGGAAATGTAGGCTTTGTTAAAAATGAAGTAATCAGCATTGGTGAAACGCAGTTTATTGCACACTCAAACGATGTAAACTCCATGAAACCATTGCAATCAACTGCAGGCCAACCCTGGCATTCCTATTATCTGATTGATGCAGTTGGTATTTTCAGAAGTCAGGCCGAAATTGATGCCTATACCTGGACAGATCCTGAAACCAATACTACTTCGCTGATTCAGCCCAATGCCAAACCCGGTGATATCAAGTTTTCTGATGCCAACAACGATGGTAAGATCAATGATCAGGATCGCCTGTACATGGGTGCTTACGATATGCCCGACTTTATTTATGGTTTCAATATCGGAGCCAACTGGAAAAACTTCAGTCTGAATATGTTCTTCCAGGGTGTTAAGGGTGTAATGGTATTTAACGGTGTAAAAGCCATGACCTATTCTGGTCTTAAAGGCTGGAATATGAGCACAGATATTCTGGATTCATACAATTACAACCCCAACTCTGATATTCCTCGTTTATCGGTGGTTGAAGATCCCAACGGCAATTACTCAAAAGTTTCTGATTTCTTCCTTGAAAAAGCAGACTACCTGAGATTGAAAAATCTCAATTTCTCCTATACTCTGCCAAAGAGTTTAGTAACGAAAGCTGGTCTGGCTTCAACCTCAAACATCAGGTTGTATTTCAATGGTGAGAATCTCGTTACTTTCACCAACTACTCTGCATTCGACCCCGAAGTTGGCAACCTTGGTGTTGACGGCGGCAGGTTCCCGGTTTCGAGAATGTACAGTTTTGGTATCAATGTTTCATTCTAAATAACTGAAAATCATGAAAAAGAACATAATCATTATATCTACACTTCTTATTGCGCTGATGTTTTCATCATGCGAGAAGTTTCTGGAGTACGAGCCTTATGGTCAGCCAAATCAGTTGTCGAACATGACAGATGAGCAGGCAATGCAGGCTGTTTATTCGCTCTTCTACTGGCAGTACCGTGAGGGTACTATGGGCCGTGGTTTTATGTGGTATGAAAACTGCAGCGATAACCTGATTACCGGTCGTACACAGGCTGAAGCTCAGAATATTAAAAACTTTGTTGATAATGGTTCGTCAAGCCGCGATGTGCGCGACAACTGGCCGCAGATGTATCAAACCATCAATTATGCCAACCAGCTGATCCGTTCTGCTCCCACTGCAACCAAGTTGTCAGAAAAAGTTCGCAATAATGTGCTTGGTCATGCTTATTTTATGCGTGGTTTTGCATACCTGTGGCTGGCTCCCTGGTATGGCGACAATGGCCCCAACGGGGGTATTCCCATTGTTACTGAAAACACAGGAATTGATGAGATTGATGTGCCCAGGCCTCCTTCAGTGCTGGATAATTACAACATGATTATCGAAGACCTTGAAAAAGCTGCAGAATTGCTGCCGTTTTTTGATGAAATTCCGCAAGCCGACTGGGGACTTATGCACAAAACTGCTGCCTGGTCGTTGATGGCACGTGCAGCCCTTTATGCAGCACAATATGACAATTCTTATTATCAAAAGGTAATTGAATACACCGACAGAGTGATCAATACCGGAAAACACTCACTGGTTCCCAGCTATGCCGATGTATTTACCATTGAAAAGAACTGGAGCCCTGAATACATTATGAGTGTGACCAGTACTGAAATTGACGGTTCAAAACTTCCCGGTGTATTGTTCCAGAATGGCGGATTCGGTATTTACAACACCTGGGGATATTATCAACCTACTCTTGAGCTCTACAATGCTTATGAAGAAGGTGATACCCGTCGTGCAGCTACTATTCTTGCTCCCGGTGAAACTGTTCAGTTTGTTGGAAATGAAATAGTATGGGCGGTTAATCCGGCATCTGTTTCAAGCCCATCAGCACTTACTTTCCGTAAGTATCTGGCGCCTTTTGCTCCGGCCGATGCGGTAGGTACAACAGTTAACCCCAACAGCGACAACGGAACTACCGATCTGAATATACCAATTGTAAGGTATTCTGATGTACTGCTAATGAAAGCTGAAGCCCTAATCTGGACAAATCAGAACGGAGATGGGCCACTCAATGAGGTTAGAGTTCGTGCCGGGCTTGCTCCCAAAACCAATGCAACCAAAGCCGATCTGAAAAACGAACGCAGGTGTGAATTTGCACTGGAGTTTGGTGTGTTCCGTCATCTTGATCTGGTTCGCTGGGGAGATGCTCAGGCAGTTTATGCTCAGCCATTGCATGGTTATAAAGTAAATCTTGGCGGTAACGGAATTGAATCTCTCGAAGTTATTGAAGTATGGCCAGCCCGTAATTTCAATCCTTCAATTCATCATGTGTTCCCGATTCCTGCACGCGAAATTGCAAAGAGCACCAATCTTAAACAAAACATTGGTTATTAATCAGAGGAGGGAGAAAAAGAGGGGCTGATGCCGGATAACCCATTGCCCCTCTCTTTTCAATCATTCAAATAACCTTAAAAATAACGAACAATGAAAAAAATATTCACTTTCTTGATGATTGCCGCTACCATTGGCTTTATGGGTTGCACCGATGAAGAAACCAAGGTAGATGGCCGCTTGCTTGGGCTTGATATCAAGTTCAAACATACCAGCCCCAGAACCGGCGAAGTTTTAACCAATGTTTATGAAGATGCTTATCGCGATGGCGACCAGGTACAGATAAACATTGAATCGAGCTATGAAATTGACAGGATTGAAGTAGTAAACGGTACTACCAAAACAGCGTTGACTACCATAGATGTAAATGGCACAACCGCATCATTTACTTACCCGGCTGCCGATCTTGAAATTCCTTTCGGACAAAGGGCTGCGCTTAAGTTTCATTTCTATTTTAGCGACGCTGGTAAAGATGGATTCGATTACCCATCAATGAAATCCATTACATTCAATGCCAACAGCGATATTCCTTCGATTGTAAGCTATAAAAAAGCCGATGGAAGTGTAACTGAACTGAAAACGACTGACAATAACATAGTTGGTTTTGCCGAGGATGAAGTTCGCGGTGTTTATGCGACTACCATTCCTGATGAGATTTCATATCTTGAGGTGGAAAATACTGCTTTGCTCAATTTTGGAGCCGGCCGTAATTTCTCAATCAGTTTCTGGATTCAGTCAGACCACGACGAAAGCGATCCTGCAATAATGGGAACTCAGGATTGGAACAGTTCAAGCAACAAAGGCTGGGTAATAGCATGGCTCAACGGACGTATAAGAGCTGTTGCCTGCGATGGCGAAGGTAATAAAACCGATTTACGCACGGCTCCTGAGCAGTCAATTCTGGGTGCTGACTGGCATTTTGTTACTGTGGTATTTAATCGCACTGCCGATGCCCAAATCTGGATTGACGGTCAACTCGCTGTTTCTACAGCAATGGTTAATGGCAATATTGATACCGGACTTCCTGTAAAAATAAATCAGGATGGAACCGGCACATACAGCCCAAGACTGGGAGCGAAATACAGCAATATAGTTTTCTATGACTACGCGCTAACTGAATCACAAATAGGTCAGATTTATAATTCCAAATAATTCTAAGGTGCATCCGGAATAAGATTGGTTTATTCAGGATGCACTTTTAAATCAACCTTGCAAGAAAATTTGTCCGTTAAACGGCACTTAAAATAATACACGTTTTGGTTGGTTACGTGTGTGGTGGCTTGTACACAGTTTCTGTGGGATGCAGTGCCTTTTTCCCACAGAAAAGGCGAAAGCGGGTAAGGCTGGGTATGTGTTGTCCTGGCCTTATCCGGTACAAGCATTAAAATTTCAACAACTTTCGAAACTACTCTTTAACAACAGAGAGTTTTGTAAACTACAAATTCATTTTCATGAATAAAGGAAGGCATTACTGCTTTTTTACGTTGCTGATTATTATGATGTTGGGTAATCAGTTTCTGGCGGCTCAGTCCTTGTCGCTCAGTGGGCATTCTCATAATGATTATGAGCAGCAAATGCCTTTCTTTCTGGCATATGAAAACAGATTAGGTTCAGTTGAAGTAGATATTTGGGCCGTTGATTCTCTATTGCTTGTAGCACATGACCTGAAAAATATATCAGCAGAAAAAACGATCTGGTCACTGTATCTGAGTCCGATAGTTGATTTATTCAGTAAAAACGGAGGAAGGCCATGGGCAGATTCAGAAGATTCTTTTCAGTTACTCATTGATCTGAAAAGCCCTGCCTATCCTACACTTGACCTGCTGGCAGATTTAATAAGCAGGCATCCCTATATTTTCGACAGAAAAACGAACCCGTTTGCAGTTGCCATTGTAATCAGTGGCTCACGTCCTGAACCTGAGGATTTTAGAAATTTTCCCGATTACATTATGTTTGATGGAACCATAGGTACTGAATACACATCCGATCAGCTGCAAAGAATACCATTGCTCAGCGCTTCATTCGCTCATTATAGTAAATGGAACGGAATTGGTCAGATGCCTGAAGCCGACAAAATGCTGATTAAAGGCATAGTGGATAGCATTCACAAAAAGGGTAAAAAGGTCAGATTCTGGAATGCTCCCGACACCGAAAATGCCTGGAACCAGTTTATGGAACTGGGCATTGATTATATTAATACCGATGATCCTGCAAAATTTGCTGCTTTTTGTTCCAAAAAATGACAATTACAGAGAAAACCTGTATTTTCATCCGGAAATAATTTTGCTTTTAAGGGTTGGATAAAATTCACATAACAGAAATTTGGTTTCATTTGTGAAAGAGAATGGAATACATGTGAGTTTTACCAGAAAATTTTGCCAACATGACATCAAGAAGAAACTTTTTAAGGAACGCTGCCTTGCTGGCAGCATCGGCGGGAGCTCCCTCAATTGCCATGAGGGCTGCAGGTTTATCAGCTGAACCCGGAGCAATTGCGCAGCCAACAGCAGAGAACAATGCTCAGTTCAAAAATACCTATGTTAAGAATGTTTTTGTAACTGAGAACGAATTCAGGAACGCCCGTCCATCTGTAATTCCATCCCCTGGATTCGAAAAAGCGCGCGAGATTCTTCCGGTTCCTTTTTGGGATGGAAATCCTTTAGCCACGGAGATGTACTGGAAAACGTGGGAAATTGCATTTCGCAACATCAAAGATCCTGCTCCGGCATCGGGTTTCATCAGTTCTTATCTCGACACAGCCTACAATGGCAATATTTTTATGTGGGATTCGGCCTTCATTACCATGTTTGCACGATATGGAAACCGGGCTTATCCTTTTCAGAAAACGCTGGACAATTTCTATGCAAAACAGCATCCTGATGGATTCATTTGCAGAGAAATATGGGGCGACTCCGGCGAAGATTGTTTTCATCGTTACGACCCCACAAGCACAGGCCCAAATATCATTCCATGGAGCGAAATTGAGTATTATCATCACTTTGGCGACCTCGACAGAATTCACAAAATATTCCCGGTTCTGGTTGCCTACTACCAATGGCTTCGCCTGAACCGCACCTGGCAGGATGGCTCTTACTGGTCGAGCGGCTGGGGAACCGGCATGGACAATCAGCCCAGGGTGCACAAAAACTACAACCCGATTTTCTCTCACGGGCATATGACCTGGCTCGACACCTGCCTTCAGCAACTTTTTATAGGTAAAATTCTGGTTGACTTTGGATTTTATGCTGAGCGCTGGCAGGAAATTGAAGATATAGAAGATGAAACCAAGTTCCTGAAAAAATTCATCAGGGAAAAGTTATGGGACCCCAAAACCTCTTTTTTCTACGATAAATATGCTGATGGAAGCCGTGGCAATTTTACGGGTATTGGAGCTTTCTGGGCATTGTGGACAGATATTCTTGAAAAACAAGAGCTTGACTCATTTGTAAAACATCTGGTAAACAAAGATACTTTCAACCGGCCTCATCCGGTTGCATCCATGCCGGCCAATCACGAAAAATACCAACCCGATGGCAGATACTGGCAAGGTGGTGTCTGGGCCCCCACCAATTATATGATTATCAGCGGACTCAGATCAAAGGGATATCATGAAATTGCCTTCGACATCGCCACAAGGCACTTTAACCAGGTGGCAGAAGTTTTCCGCAAAACAGGCACTTTCTGGGAGTATTATTCGCCGGAAACGCCTGATCAGGGTTTTCTGGCCCGGCCCGATTTTGTTGGCTGGACCGGATTAGTTCCTGTTTCGGTGCTCTTTGAAGGCATTTTTGGAATAAAGGCGGCAATCAGCAGCAAAACAATAACCTGGGATGTTCAGCTGACCGATTCACACGGAATTGAAAAATATCCTATAGGCAAGGATGGTCTGCTTAATCTGAAGTGTTTCTCCAGGAACAGTGCCAGCCAGAAACCCCGCCTCGAAATTCAGTCGGATACTGAATTAACATTGAATTATTCATGGAAAGGTGGCAAAGATTCTATGAAAATTGTTCCCGGTGCCAATAAAAACTTTTGAGCCATGAAAAGAAGAGATTTTGTATTAACATCGGCTATGGGCCTGGGTTACATCGGATTGGCAGGTACTCCGGTCAATGTTTTCGCTAATCAGGGCTATACAGGATTAAGGCCTGCCAGGGAAAAGCGCACATATTTCAGCCAGGCAGTTGAAGATGAACTGGCTGCAATAAAAAAAGAAATTGCTGATCCTGAAATAGCCTGGTTGTTTGAAAACTGTTATCCGAACACATTGGATACCACAGTTAAATTTTCATTTACAGGAGATGAGCCCGACACATTTATCATTACAGGTGATATAAACGCCATGTGGTTGCGCGATTCAACGGCACAAGTATGGCCTTACCTGCATCTGGTGAACAAAGATGAAGCGCTCAGAAAATTGTTTAAAGGGCTGATCAACCGGCAGGCCGATTGCATCATACTTGACCCTTATGCCAATGCCTTTAATCATGGTAAGGAAGGAAGCTACTGGGAGTCCGACCTCACCGAAATGAAAAAGGAATTGCACGAACGCAAATGGGAGATTGATTCCTTGTGTTACCCTGTCAGGTTATCCTATCATTACTGGAAAGAAACCGGTGATACCCATCCTTTCGGTGAAAAATGGCAAAAGGCGGCGAAGTTAATTGTGCAAACCTTCAAAGAGCAGCAGCGCAAAGAGGGCAAAGGACCTTACAGTTTTATGCGGGTAACAGAACGTGCCACCGATACTGTTCCCGGACAAGGTTTCGGGAATCCGGTTAAACCGAACGGATTGATCTGCTCAACCTTCAGGCCATCGGACGATGCTACCATTTTTCTGTTTTTAATTCCTTCAAATTATTTTGCCCTGGTTTCACTCAGGCAGCTGGCCGAGATGGCGGCAAATATCCATGGAAATGCAGCTCTTGCTGCTGAATGCAATGCCCTGGCCGATGAAGTTGAAGCTGCACTTAAAGAGTTTGCGATTGTCAGGCATCAAAAGCTTGGTGAATTTATTCCTTTTGAGGTGGATGGTTTTGGAAATTACCACCTGATGGACGATGCAAATGTTCCCAGTCTGCTTTCGCTGCCATACCTCGGAGCAATAAAAAATGATGACCCGCTTTATCAGCAAACCCGCAAACTTTTGCTCAGCGAACATAACCCTTGGTTCAGTGTGGGAAAATATGCCGAAGGCATTGGCGGCCCGCATGTTGGTGAACATATGATCTGGCCCATGAGCATCATTATGCGTGCCATGACATCGAATGACAAACAGGAAATCAGACAATGCCTGGGCTGGCTGAAACGCACCCACGCTGATACCGGATTTATGCACGAATCGTTTCACAAAGATAATCCTGAGAATTTTACCAGATCATGGTTTGCCTGGGCTAATACCTTGTTTGGAGAACTGATTGTAAAAGTGCATCAAAATCACCCTGAAATTCTGAAAGAGATTCTGTAAAACCATGCTGACATGAAGAAAATCCTTGTTCTACTATCATTATCTCTGATATTTTTTGCTTCCTGTACAAAAAGCAGGCAAAAACCTGCCGATTATGTTAATCCATTTATTGGAACCGGTTTTCACGGGCATACCTATCCGGGTGCTACCACGCCTTTCGGTGCAGTGCAGCTTAGCCCCGATACCCGGCGCGGAAACTGGGATGCCTGCTCGGGATATCACTACAGTGATAGCAGCATGTATGGTTTTTCGCATACTCATCTGAGCGGAACGGGATGTATTGATCTGGGCGATATTCTGTTTCATCCGACTGTAAAAGATGTTTCATTAAAACCTGAAGGTTATATATACGGTATGCTTCCATTTTCGCATGAAAATGAAAAAGCTTCTCCGGGATTTTACGAAGTGAGTTTCCCGGAAACCGGCATCACCGCTTCATTAACAGCTACACCAAGGGTAGGTATCCATCAATATACTTTTCCGGAATCAACTGAATCCAAAATTATTATCGACCTTGCGCACAGCCTTGATAATGAAAGGATTGATCACCTTGAACTAAAGGTGGTTAGTGATACCGAAATTGCCGGTGCAAGGCTTACCAGCGGTTGGACTCCCAATCAGCACATTTACTTCGTGGCCAGATTTTCAAAACCTTTTGGCAATGTCAGGCTGATTTCCTCGGGTAATGTAATTCAGGACTCAATTAGTATCAGCGGAAAAAATCTTCAGGCCATTATTGGTTTTGAAACCAGGAAAGGTGAAAAAATAGATGTGAATGTCGGTACTTCTTTGGTGAGTATAGAAAATGCAAGGCTGAATCTCGAAGCCGAAGCCCCGGATTTCGGATTTGATAATTACAGAAAAAACGCTGAATCCCTTTGGGATGAAGCATTGTCGGCAATTCAGGTGGAAGGAAAATCAGAAACCGATAAGGAGATTTTTTACACTGCCATGTATCATACTATGGTGGTGCCCAATGTGGTGAGCGATGTCAACGGTGACTATCGTACTCACGATATGCAGATCAAACGACTCGCTGAAGGGCAAAAGATGTATTCCACCCTTTCTCTGTGGGATACTTACCGGACGTGGCATCCAATGATGACCTTGATTAACAGCGATTTGACCACCGACATTCTCAATTCCATGCTTGCCATGTACGAAACTACAGGCGAGTTGCCCATTTGGCCGCTGGCTTCCGGAGAAACAGGAACCATGATCGGATATCATTCTGTTTCTGCAATCTGGGATGCATGGCAAAAGGGAATCAGGGATTTTGACGGAGAAAAGGCATTTGATGCAATGATAGTATCTTCACAGAAACCCCGCAAGGGCGGAAGTCATTACCTTGCTCAGGGATGGATTCCGGCAAATATGGAAAAAGAATCTGTGTCGTGTTTGCTGGAATATGCCTACGACGATTGGTGTATTGCTATGATGGCCAAAGAGTTGGGAAAAGAGGATATACACAAACAATACATCCGGAGAGCTTACAACTATTTGAACGCATTTGATGGAAATACAGGCTTTTTCAGAGGCAAACGTTCCGATGGGAACTGGGTTTCTCCGTTCAGCCCTGTGGTGGTAAGCCGCGATTATACCGAAGCAACAGCCTGGCAGTATCGCTTTTATGTGCCGCATGATATTCACGGATTCACACAACTATTGGGTGGTGATGAGCAGTTTAATTCTGCCCTTGACCAGTTGTTCAGCGAGAACACAAAATTCATAGCTGAAATACCTGATATTACGGGACTTATCGGGCAATATGCACATGGAAACGAGCCGAGCCATCATGTGGCATTTTTATATAACTATTCTGGGGAACCCTGGAAAACCCAGGAAAGAGTGAGACATATTCTAAAAGAAATGTATCAGGCTACGCCCGAAGGTATTCCCGGTAATGAAGATTGCGGACAGATGTCGGCATGGTACATTATGAGCAGCCTTGGGATTTATCCGGTTTGCCCCGGTAGTGGTGAGTATGCGCTGTCTTCTCCCTTGTTTGGAAAGGCCAGTGTGAAACTTCACAATGGCAAAGTATTGGAAATCAAGGCAAATGATCCTGATAAAAACAGCTACATCAGCAAAATAACTTTTAATGGCACTGAAATTACAGCCAATTTTATTACACACGAAATGCTGATGCTGGGCGGAGTTCTGGAGTTTACACTCACTGACAAACCGGTACTTACCCGGGGAATTGAAGATGCCGATGTACCATATTCTCTCACCGCAAATAATATGGTTTCAACAGTTTATTGCCCCAACGACCTGCACTTATTTATTGATGAAACCATACTTGAACTGGGCTGCATAACTCCCGGGGCCGAAATCAGATTTACACTGGATGGTTCTGAGCCATTGCCAGGTTCAACGTTATACAGCAATCCGGTTAAGTTAACACAATCTGTTCAGGTCAGGGCAAGAGCATTTAAAGAAGGTTATGCACCCGGCCCTGAGTTTAATGTTAAAGCCACCAAAGCATTGATGCGCCTGCCCGAAAAGAAATCGGCCACCGAAAACGGGATACGTTTCAAATATTTTGAAGGCAGGTTTAAACGAACTACTGACATGCTGACAGCCAGTGTATTAAAAGCTGGTACACTTTCCGAACCATCCATTGCAGGAGCTGAAACAGAAGATTTCTTTGGCTTTGAATTTACAGGATACCTGTATGTCCCTGCCGATGGAATTTACGATTTCTATACCGAATCTGACGATGGCAGTGTACTGATGATCGGCAATGAAGTGGTGGTTGACAACGACGGATCACACGGAGCCATCCGGGCAACCGGAAAAATTGCCCTGAGCAAAGGCTATCATAGCTTCATTCTGAGGTATTTTGAGGACTACGAGGGCAATTCACTTGAATGGGGATGGAAAAAACCTGACAGTGATTCGATGGAAAGGATTTCTGCAAATAACTTGTTTTTGAATTAGTTAAAGTTCTGTTTTAATGAAGAAAATACTTTTTCCTGCATTATTGATTCTTTCTCTGGTTTACAGTTGTAATAAAACCGGGCAGGTAAAGATCAATGTTTTGAGTTTCAACATCAGGTACGATAACCCCGGCGATTCGCTTAACAACTGGAAATATCGAAAAGAATTTGCTTCGGAAATGATTCGTTTTTACGGGGCTGATATAATTGGCGCCCAGGAAGTGCTGAAAAATCAGCTGGACGACCTGGCAAATGCTCTTCCCGGTTTTTCTGTTATTGGTGTCGGGCGGTTAGATGGCAAAGAGGACGGAGAATTTTCGCCGGTTTTTTATAATTCCGGCAGATTTTCTGTGGTGAAAAGCGGACATTTCTGGCTGAGTGAGACTCCTGATATTTCTGGTTCAAAAGGCTGGGATGCCGCCAGCGAACGTATTGTAACCTGGGCAGTCTTCAAGGAAAAAGCAAGCGGAAGGACTTTTGCATTCTACAACACCCACTTCGATCATGCAGGCGATACTGCACAGCGCAAGAGTGCAGGTATGCTCCTGGCTCATATCTGGGAAAATATAAACGGAATTCCGGTTATTGTTACAGGTGACTTTAATGTAACTCCTGATTCAGAGGCAATAAGCACTTTGCTTTCAGAAAATTTGCTGGTTGAAGCAGGTAAAATTTCTGAAATTAACTATGGACCAGAGTGGACATTTCACGATTTTGGCCGCATTCCCGTGAAAGAACGGGTAAAGATTGATTATGTGTTTGTTAGCAATGCAATACAGGTAGAATCCTATGCGACCATTTCTGAACAAAAGGATTCGGTTTACCTGTCTGATCATAATCCGGTTTTTGCAAAATTGGTTCTTCAATAAATAATTCTTTCGGGAAACCAGATTGCTACTTCAAAACCAGACTGTTCGGGCTCTTTAAGTTCAACAACAATTTTAAAAATAGATCGCAAAATGAAGAAAAAATATTTCCGGTTTGTCACTGCTCTAGCTTTTACATGGCTGATTATCAGTCCTGCGGCTTTTGCTCAATACGAAAAAACAGAAGAAAGTGGCGACAAGCTTACTTATGTTAAGCAGCAACCTTACGAAACAGTAAAGGTAACTTCTCCTTCGGGCAAAGTTGTTAAGAACGTGATACTTATGATCGGAGATGGCATGGGTTTGACTCAGGTTTCAACTGCCTGGGTTGCCAATCACGGGAGTTTGAACATAGATAACTTCCCTGTAATCGGCCTTAAAAGGACTTATGCTGCCAATAAACTGATTACCGATTCAGGTGCAGCCGGCACAGCCCTGGCAACCGGCAAAAAAACCAATTACCATTCGGTAGGAGTTGATGCTGAAGGCAATTCCATTCCTTCGCTCACCGATCTGGCAGCACAAAGAGGTTTATCTACCGCTGTGGTTGTTACTTGCAATCTTTCAGATGCAACACCTTCAGCTTTCTGCGCAAGCAACAAGGATCGTGACAATGAGGAGGAAATAGCTGCCGATTATCTCAACTGCAACGTAGATTTCATTTTTGGCGGAGGCCGCAATCAGTTTTACAAACGGAAAGATGGCCGAAACCTTTTTAAGGAAATGGAAGCCAAAGGTTATCAGGTATGTTTCACCCGTGAAGAGACTGCAAAAATTAAGAGCGGGAAAATTTTTTCGGTGCTGGATGACGGACAGCTCCCGTTGTATCCCGAAAGGGGTGAAGTTTTTCAGGAAGCCTCAATTCAGGCGCTTGAATTGCTTAGTAAAAACGAAAATGGATTTTTTGCCATGCTCGAAGGGTCGCGTATTGATGATTGCGGACACTGGCACGATATTCCCGCCCTCATCAATGAGATAACTGACTTTGACCAAACCATCGGCAAAGTGCTGCAGTGGGCCGAAAAGAATGGTGAAACGCTGGTGATTGTGCTCGCTGACCACGAAACCGGAGGACTAACTTTATTGGATGGCGATATTCAAAAAGGTGAAGTTAAAGGGCATTATTCTACGGGAGGCCACTCGGGAATTCACGTTCCGGTTTATGCCTGGGGCCCCGGAGCAGAAGAATTTGCCGGAATCTATGAGAACACTGACATTTTTCACAAAATTGCCGGACTTCTTAAACTGAAATAACATGAAAAAAATATGGGTTTTGATATTAACCGTTGTCTGTGGTTTAGCCTTAAAGGCACAGGATCGCGACATTCAGTTTGAATGGATTGAAGGTTTTCAGAAAGTAGATTCCCGCCGCGAAATCAAGATTCCGGACATACCAGGTTATCAAACCCTGAAAGGTGATTTTCATTCACATACGATCTTTTCTGATGGTATTGTCCTCCCCTCAGAACGTATTCATGAAGCCTGGCGCGAAGGGCTGGATGTGATTGCCATTACCGATCACACCACCAGGCAGCCAGCCTATCTTACTTCCGATTACAATACCTCGTTCAAAATGGCAGAATCAGTTGCCAAAAGACGTGGAATTACGCTGATACCAGGAATTGAATACACTAAAAGTGAACCGGTTGGACATCTGAATATCTTGTTTCTGAAAGATGCGAATTATTACGCCCGCCCTGATATTACGCCGGATGAAGCGCTTGATTATGCCGGAAAGGAAGGTGCTTTTGTTATTTACAACCACCCCGGATGGCCCGATAAGGACAGCAGGCTCGATGCGTTTCACATCAGGCATCTCGAAAAAAAGAATATCAGAGCCATGGAAGCCATCAATGGCAATGAGTTTTATCCTGTTGTTCTCGATTACTGCGATCAATATCAGATTGCTCCGTTCAGTAACACAGATATACATGCACCCATTTATGCTTCTTTCCCGGTGGATCAAACCATGCGAAACCTGACACTGGTTTTTGCAAAGGAAAATACAGTTGAATCTATCAGGGAGGCGATGTTTGCCGGAAGAACTCTTGGTTTTGCCAACAATATGCTTGTTGGGAATGGCTTGTTTATCAGCCAGTTGTTGAAAGAGTCACTGCAGGTGTCAAACCTGATCATGGATGATTATAGTTTCTCTTGCAATGTAACGAATGAGAGTGATATCACCTGGATTCTCTACGGGCCACACCACAGGCGCTATATTTTTCCTGCCGGCCGCACTGTTCAACTGAGTGAGTTGTTGTCGGATGCTGAACTGGTGTACAAGGTAAAAAACACATGGGTGGCCTCTGATCGTCATTTGGAAATCCCGCTTATGTTTATTCTCGCCAATAGGGACGAAGTGCACATGCCTGTTATCCGGCAAAATCTCACCCTTATTGAAAAAGGTCAGGCAATTTATGCAGAATGCCTCACTCAGGATGCTGAAATAAGATTCACCACAGACGGCAGCATTCCCGACCAGACTTCCCAACTTTGGCAGCAACCACTTCTGCTGAATCAGTCATCCATTCTAACGCTCAGAGCATTTAAAAGTGGAATGAACCCCAGCAGATTGTTGCGCAGGCAGGTAATTATCAATCAGTTGCATGAACCATCAGGCATCAAAGCCAAAGAAAAGGGGCTAAATTATCAGTACTTTGAAGGTGAAATTCTTTCAGTTGCTGAAATTGCGACCAAAGGCAAAAAAATATCAGAAGGAATATCAGAATCTTTGGATATTACAATTGCCAAAGTTGACGACCACTTCGGATTTATTTTTACCGGTTATCTGTACGCGCCTTTTTCCGGGCTGTACAACTTTGCGCTGGAAAGTGACGATGGAGCTATTTTCAGTGTTTCAAATGTGGAATTGCTTAACAATGATGGTTCCCACAGTTTAAAACGTGTGGAAGGACAAATTCAGTTAAAAAAGGGTTTTCACCCGGTTACAATTAAATATTTCGACGACTACGAAGAACAGGAAATCAGATTGAAGTGGACAGTTCCTGGTAAAACCGAATCTGAAATTTCACCTGAATTCTATTTCTCCAGATAATTACCTTAAATGGCCCTGAAATATTTCCTTTTCTTTCAATTGCTTTTGATTTCCTTTTCCGGGAACAGTCAGTTTATGCATGAAAGACACGTTGCAGCAGCCAATCCCTGGACATCTGAACCTGTAATTTCAGGAGATAATTTCAGATTCATTGTCACCGGAGACATTACCGGAGGTGAAGAACCTGGAGTCCATGCGTTGGCAGTGCAAAGAATCAATGAGTTATCGCCCGATTTTGTGATAACAGTTGGCGATTTGATTGACGGTTACACGACCGATAGTCTGCGGGCTGAAAAGCAATGGGATGATTTTCTGAAAGTTATTGATAACCTTGAAATGCCTTTCTTTTTTACAGCAGGAAATCACGACATCACCAACCCAATGCTTGAAAACATCTGGAATCGCAGATTTGGAAGCCTTTGGTACAGTTTTAAAGCCGGCAGTTCCTTGTTTTTTGTAATCAATCCTGCAGGGAAGAACAAAGCAGGGTTTGATGCCATGCAGCTCGAATATTTTAAAAACAAGCTTGAAAGTCATGATTCCTCTGCCCCGGTGTTTATTTTTATGCATTATCCGGCAGGAGAAATGGCTGATAATGCTCATTTTGCTGCATTCGGCCGCTTGCTGATGCATTACAATGCTTATTGGTTTTGCGGACATGAGCATCGGTATGCTTATGAAAAATTCAATAATCAGCCACATATTATGCTTGCCGGACTTGCCACAGGAGGCCCGGGAATGCGGGGACATGCACTTGGCGAATTCCATAATCTCATGCAAGTATCGGTGCGTGGCAATAATGTAAACATTGCAAATCTCGATCTGGCGGGGCTTTTACCAATTGATGCGGTAAACCCGGCAACCCTCAAACAGGTAAATGCTTTGAGAAGCGGAAATTGGGCTGAAACGGAAATAGTTTACTCAGATGAGCGGTTTGTTTCATCCGCTCAAACTAAAATACGGCTAAGGAATAATGGAGATTATCCCCTGCACATCAACGGATTGTTTTCAGGAAACGATAACATTTCTGTTTCTCCGGAACAAATTGACACTACGCTGCAGCCAGGTGAGTCTTCAACTATTCAGGTTGTGTTTTCTGCTCAGGAAAAGTTTGATGTAGCCGGTTTAAACAGTTTTTCATTCAGTTCAACCGCTCAATTTTTCCAACCCGGGGTTGAATTAAAGGCGACATCAGAATTCCCGGTATTCGCTGACTACCTCAGAATCTGCAATTTTTCTGATCATCCCCGGCCGGACTTTAAAGAAGTGGAATTGCCTTTTAAGATTGATGAAGATTGGGATTGGAAAGGGAATCATGATGCTTCGTTTTCGCTTGAAACATCGCACGATAAAAAGTACATACATATCAGGATAAAACTAACTGATGATCATTGGGTTATGTCTGAAAACCTGGTGCATGACAAACTATTGGTGTGTTTTTCGCCTGATACCAATGCTGTTGAATCGCATGCTTTTCATTTTCAGTTTAATGCAGGCGAAGACATTGCAAAGGTGGTTTCCATAAATGACAGAAAAATAAAATTCAGGTCATCAGCTCAATTTCAAAACGGGCATTTGTACGTAAATCTTTCAGTTCCGGCTAATCTGGTAAAATCTGATTATTTCCGGTTGAATCTGATATACACCGATGTTGACGACCCCACAAATATGGATCACTCTGTTTTGAACTGGCGTCCCCGGGAAACCTCTGTCAGGCTATACAAAGGCGCCGGAACTTTTCTGATTAACTAACTTTTTAATTTTCATATGAATATGTCCTCATTTATTCATTTTAAAATCAAGTGGCTGTTGTTGCTGTTTGTGCTTCTTTCGTCGGGTTATTCTGGCGCTCAGAACACGAATCTACTTAAATTTCAGCAAGGTAAGCCATTTAAGATTGTTCAGTTTACCGATGTTCACTGGGACAACAATCATTCCAATTGTAAAGAAACCGCATCGGTAATGAAAATGGTACTTTCCGCTGAAAAACCCGATCTGATTGTCTTAACCGGTGATATTGTTACTTATTCGCCGGCAGCTGCGGGTTGGAATTCAATCTCAGCAATTATGTCTGAATCGGGCATTCCCTGGGCAGTGACCTTGGGAAATCATGATGATGAAGCCGAATTGTCGCGTTCGCAGATTTTCGATTTACTCGAAACCAAAAAGGGTTTCATTGGCCGGAAAGGTCCCAAAGAAATTTCCGGCACTGGCAATTATATCCTCGAAATTCAGGCTTCTGACTCCGATAAAACCGCTGCACTGCTCTATTGCCTTGACTCTCATGGATATCCAGCTGATAAGAAACTGGGTAGTTACGATTGGGTTAAATTTGATCAGATCAGGTGGTTCAGAGATCAAAGCCAGAAATTTACCAAATCCAATGGAGGGACTCCATTGCCAGCCCTGGCTTATTTTCATATTCCTACTCCTGAATACAAGGAAGTATATGGTTCACAATCAAGTCTTGGCGAAAAAAATGAGGAGGTTGCATCTCCATTAATCAATTCAGGACTTATTGCTTCCATGATCGAAATGGGTGATGTAATGGGTACTTTTACAGGCCACGATCACGAAAACAACTATATCGCATTGTATCACAATCTTGCTCTGGCTTACGGGCAGGTTACAGGGGTGAATGCCTATGGTAAATTTGAGCGCGGAGCCAGGGTAGTTGAAATCAACGAAGGGGCTTATAGTTTTAATACCTGGATCAGGACAAAATCCGGTGTCAGCCATCCTTACAATTATCCTTTTGGTGGAACCTACGATGAAACGGCCTACGAGTTTCTTAAGGCTGAGCAACTTACATCAATGAAACCAGGAATCACATTCAGCTATTACGAAGGGAAATTCAAATCAACTGATGAATTTGCTGGCGCTGTGCCAGTAAAAACGGGAATTATTCAGGAAATATCTCTTGAACCCCGGCAAGCAGAGGATCATTTTGCCTTTGAGTTCAGCGCGTGGATTGAGATTCCGGAAAAAGGTCTTTATCGTTTTTACACCTTTTCCGATGATGGATCAAAACTATTCATCGGTGGAAAGCTGGTGGTGGATAATGACGGTTCGCACAGTGCCCGCCGAAAAGATGGTTCCATTGCATTGGAAAAAGGTTTCCACCAGTTCAGGCTGCTGTATTTTGATGATTATATGGGTGAAACGCTCGAAGTCGGAATATCGGGACTTACATTCCGCGAGAAGCCAGTTTCAGGTAACATGCTTTTCATTCCCGAAAACAAAAATAAAGCAACCCCCGGAAAATAATCCTGCACATGTGTCTCTGCCTGAAGGAATGTTGAGGTTTCTATTCCGTTGAGATACTCTAAATAACAGATAATCAATGTAATGCTTGTTTGTTTGCGGTTTTTGGTAAACAAAGGAGATTGCCCAAAATATGCTCTTTTTTATGACAAAAAACAAAATGCTGGGTTTCGATATTGGCGGAACCAATCTCAGGGTCGGAGTTGTTGAAGAAGGAAAATTTTTGAATATCCTTCATGAACCCATTGAAAATCAATTTGATGAACAAGGGACCATTGATCAGGTAATAAAACTGATTTCCAGGGCTATGTCACCCGGGGTAGCCACCATTGGGGTTGGTGTTCCTTCGGTTGTGGATTTAAAAAAAGGTATCGTTTACGATACTGTAAATATTCCTTCCTGGAAGGAAGTACCGTTAAAGGAAATTCTGGAATCAAAGTTCGAAGTTCCGGTGCTTATAAATAATGATGCCAATTGTTTTGTGCTGGGTGAGAAATATTTTGGGTCTGGCCAGAATGTGAATAATTTAACCGGACTTATTCTTGGCACCGGAGTAGGGGCAGGACTAATTATGAACAACAAACTTGTTCCGGGTCATAATTGTGGAGCCGGTGAATTTGGAATGGTTTCATATCTCGGACACGATTATGAATATTATTGTGGTGGAGGGAATTTTAGGTCACTCTATGGCAGGGATGCTGCTGAAGCCTTTCTTCTTGCATCAGATAAGCAGCCTGAAGCACTGAAAATATGGAATTCTTATGGCAACCATCTGGCAGAACTGATCAAACTCGTTCTATATACAGCTGACCCTGAGTCTATTGTTCTTGGAGGCTCAATTTCTAAGGCATTCCCATTTTTTAAAGATAGTATGTTGCAGTCACTTCAAACATTTGCCTTTAAAAACTCGCTGGCAAACTTGAATATTCATGTTTCAGAGCTTGAATATGCCGGAGTGCTGGGCGCAGCATATCTTCATATCGATTCCGGAGTCTGACATTTATTTTAACAGAATACACATGAAGATTTCAGAAGATAAATACCTGAAATACAGCCTTTGTCGCGAAATGTATGAAACCGCTGGTCTGGTAAGAAGTTTTGACCCAAACGAACTTCTTGCTTTTGCCAGGGAGTTGTCCGGCTGGAAAAAATTACTTTTGGCAGGAGAGGGGAGCAGCAGAATATTCCCTGCAAAAAATGCCATAAGCAGCTTTTTGAAAAACTCAACGGATAAAACTGTAATTACTGAGGGTTGTTTTCAGGCGATGGAATATGATCTGAGCGATTTTGCAGTTTTAGGACTGAGCAACTCAGGCCGTACTCACGAACTGCTGAGTTTGCTTGGTAAATTAAAAGATCAGGGGCATACCTCACTCCACTCCATTACCTCTTTTGCCGGCTCACTTGTAACCAATATTTCTAAATCGCATGTGCTCAGCTGTGGACCCGAGGAGGCCGTTGCTGCCACAAAGAGCGTAATTGAACAGGCGCTTGCACTTGAGGTTTTGACCAGGTTTTTTGCCGGAGATTTTTCACCTCTGACTGAAAGCTACAAAGATGGACTACGCCAGCTTGCTGATCAGATTGAACAAACATTATCCGCTGATATCCAATCAGATATTGTCAATGCTTTTGCTAAAGCATCTAAGGTATATTTTGCCGGGAGAAATAATGGTGTAGCTGAAGAACTGGCCTTAAAAACCAACGAAATAACCCGAAGAAAGTCAATGTTCCTCGAAGGAACCTTTCTTTTGCATGGCATTGAAGAAGTAATGGATGAAAATGAAATCGTAATTTTAATTGATCCATGGCCCGCAGAAGAAGAGAAAATCAAAAAGGTTATCATGCAGAATGCGGGAGTTCAGGTTTTTGCCACCAGCAGCCAGCAGACATCATTTCCAACTATTTTAATTCCTGAATCAACTGAATTTCAAGGATATATTCAATTGGTTGCAGGTTGGAATCTGCTCGTGGAAGCAGGATTGTCTTTGGGAATAAACGTTGACAAAGGTCTGCGTGCCAGAAAAATTGGCAATGAAGGTTGATTTTGTAATGAAACGCTTTCAGGGTAAGAAAATTTATAATTTTACCAGCAATTCCTTCATCAATGAAATGCGCGAGTTGTGCAGACTCAAACTGTCACGTAAGTAATTTTCGGGCATGAAGGTACCCCGTAGTCGGCGGGGATAATAATACGACCTTCAAAAACCAAATTGTTTACGGATGAAATCATTAATCCAACAAGCCTTTGATCCTGAAGATTTTCGCCGCGAAGGCCATAAACTTGTTGATCTGCTGGCTTCTTACCTTGAAAATTGCCGGCAAAAAGCTCCAATGCCGGTTTTACCTCCGTCAGATCCGGATGCAATGGCAGCCTTCTGGCAAAACGACCTGGAAAACAGGGATTTTGAACTTCAGTCATTTTATTCGACACTCATTTCGCAATCCAACCATATTCACCATCCCAGGTATATGGGGCATCAGGTAGTACCACCGGCACCGCTTTCAGCATTAACCGAGTTGCTCGAAGCCTTGCTTAATAACGGAATGGCCATTTATGAAATGGGGCCGGCAGCTACTGCCATCGAAAGGGTTGTGCTGCAATGGCTTGCAAAGCATATTGGTATGCCTCAGTCCGCCGATGGCGTGCTTACCTCGGGTGGTTCAGCGGGCAACCTTACCGCTTTGCTGGCTGCGCGGCAGGCCATGTGCGGGCATAATATCTGGGAAGAAGGCAATCAGCATCATGCACCCCTGGCGATTATGGTTTCTGATGAGGCTCACTACAGCGTTGCCCGGGCTGCCCGAATTATGGGCTGGGGCGAACAAGGGGTGGTAAAAGTTCCTGTGAATGACAGAATGCAGCTTGATGCCAGTAGATTGGAAGATACGCTGGCTGATGCCAGAGCACGCGGATTACATGTAATTGCATTGGTTGGAAACGCATGCTCTACCTCAACGGGTTCTTATGACCCGCTCAACGAGATGGCCGATTTTGCGCATAAAAATAATCTCTGGTTTCATGTAGATGGCGCTCATGGCGGAGCTGCAGCCCTCACCCAAAAATACAACCATCTGACCCAGGGAATAGAAAAAGCAGATTCGGTGGTGATTGACTTTCACAAAATGATGCTGGCTCCGGCTCTTACCACAGCAGTCTTATTTAAAAACGGTGCTCATTCTTACGAAACTTTTGCCCAGAAAGCTGCTTACCTGCTTGCATCAGGTACTCAAAAACCCTGGTTCGACAGCGCCGGCCGTACTTTGGAATGTACAAAAAAGATGCTGGGGGTTAAGGTTTATGCAATGATCAAACTTTACGGAGATCAGCTTTTCAGCGATTATGTGGAAGCCGCGTATGACCTCGGGCAGGAGTTTTATCACCTGCTGAATCAGCAAACTGATTTTGAACCGGCTCTCAAACCCGATGGTAATATTGTTTGTTTCAGATTTAACCCCAAAGGATTTACAGGTGACGTTAGCATATTAAATGCACAAATCAGAAAAAAACTTCTGCTCGATGCCAGATTTTATGTTGTGCAAACACAAATACAAGGGCAGGCTTATCTGCGGGTAACGCTGATGAATCCTTTTACTGAAATGGCTGATCTTAATGATTTGTTGCTGTTAATCAGAGAATTGGGAAACGGGATTATTGAAACTGTTAATACTTAAGCTTATGGACAGCCGGGAATTCAGGAAACAGGCACATGTTCTCGCCGACAGAATGGCCGATTATTTTGAAGAAGTTTCAAAATATCCGGTTAAATCTCAGGTAAAACCAGGAGAAATACTATCGGTATTGCCTTTGTCAGCGCCACAAACGGGGGAGTCTTTCGAAAATATTATGTCTGATTTCGAGAGAATTATCATGCCCGGAGTAACCCATTGGCAAAGCCCGTCGTTTTTTGCATTTTTTCCCGCAAACACAAGTTACCCCTCAGTACTGGCCGAAATGCTTACTGCTGCATTGGGACAGCAGGGAATGATCTGGGAAACTTCGCCTGCTGCAACCGAGCTTGAACAGCGCGTTATGGAATGGCTGCGCGATATGTGCGGACTTCCCGGGTTCTGGACTGGTGTAATTCAGGACACTGCATCGGCTTCAACACTCACCGCACTGCTGAGTGCCCGCGAAAAATCAAGCAGTTTCAGAATCAATAACGAAGGATTTGCTCCTTCAGATCGTTTACGCGTCTACTGCTCATCCGAAACTCATTCTTCCATCGAAAAAGCAGTAAAAATTGCGGGTTTTGGGAAGAACAATCTGGTAAAAGTGGCGGTGGATGAAAATTTTGCAATGATTCCTGCTCTGCTTGAAATGGCTGTGAAAAGCGACCTGCAAAACGGTTTCACCCCTTGTGCTGTGGTGGCCAGCATTGGTACTACCGGTTCTACTGCTGCTGATCCGATTGCTGAAATCGGGAAAATATGCGAACACTACAAAATCTGGCTGCATGTGGATGCGGCTTTTGCAGGAACTGCTTTTCTGCTTCCCGAAATGAGGCATTTTGCTGCAAGTCTGGAGTATGCCGACAGCTATGTGTTTAATCCGCACAAATGGATGTTCACCAATTTTGATGCTTCAGCCTATTTTGTGCGTGATCCTGAATTGCTGATCCAAACTTTCGAAATATTGCCCGAATACCTGAAAACCCGGACACGCGGACAGGTGAACGACTACCGCGATTGGGGAGTGGCGCTCGGCAGAAGATTCAGGGCACTCAAGCTTTGGTTTGTGATCAGGAGTTTTGGTATTGAAGGCCTCAGTGAAAAAATCAGGCAGCACATCGCCTTTGCCGGCTGGCTGAAAGAAAAAATAATAGAACACCCCGATTTTGAACCTATGGCCCCTGTGAACTTCAGTTTGGTGTGTTTCAGGCTGAAACCTGATGGATTAACCGATAAAGATGATATAGACAAGCTGAATTCCTCGCTCCTGCAAAAACTGAATGAAAGTGGGAAACTCTACCTTACACATACCCGCCTGAATGGGGCTTTTGTGCTGCGCATCGTAACTGCACAGACCTATACAACCCGTGAACATGTTGAAAAAGCCTGGGATATTATTCTTCAGACATCAACCGAAATCTCAGGACAAGTGTCCGGATAATGATGTTTTTAGTTGTTCTATTACTTGCTGTCTTTCAACAGAAGATTTTATAAGCCGGAAGCATTACTTACTGTCTGTTTCACTGCGACTGATTCATAAGTTTCTTTAATCCTTGTCACACCGGAATCCTTTTTTACCTTTGCAGCCTTAACCGCCACCAAATATAATTCAGTCATGCAAATTTCTGATTTCAGAAAGTCTGTTATGGAAGGAATTCCAGCAGAACTGCCCGCAGCCCAACCATTTGACAATTCGGTGAGTCATGCACCTGTTCGCAAGGATATACTCACAGCCGAAGAAAAAAAACTTGCTTTGCGCAATGCACTCAGGTATTTTGATCCGGTTCATCACAAAATTCTGGCACCTGAGTTTGCCGATGAATTAAGGAAATACGGGCGTATCTATATGTACCGTTTCAGGCCGGCCTATGCGATGTATGCGCGTTCCATCGGAGAGTATCCTGCAAAATCGAAACAGGCTGCAGGAATTATGCTCATGATTCAGAATAACCTCGATCCGGCAGTAGCGCAGCATCCGCATGAACTTATTACCTATGGCGGTAATGGTGCTGTATTCCAGAACTGGGCGCAATATCTGCTCACTATGAAATACCTTTCTGAAATGACCGACCAGCAGACATTGGTCATGTATTCGGGACATCCGATGGGCCTTTTCCCATCACATCCCGATGCACCCAGGGTAGTGGTTACCAACGGAATGGTAATTCCCAACTACTCCAGGCCCGATGACTGGGAAAAATTTAATGCACTGGGAGTTTCGCAATACGGGCAGATGACTGCCGGTTCCTACATGTACATCGGACCGCAGGGTATTGTTCACGGAACAACGATTACTGTGCTTAATGCCGGACGAAAAATTGATACCACCGGAAGCGGTCTGGCAGGAAAACTCTTTGTTACTTCCGGGCTTGGTGGAATGAGCGGCGCACAGCCTAAAGCCGGAAATATTGCCGGGGTGGTAACCATATGTGCCGAAGTTAATCCTCATGCAGCCCGCAAGCGCCACAGTCAGGGTTGGGTTGATGAAATTTCTGATAACGTTGATGAGGCCATTGACCTGGCAATCAGATATCGCAATGAAAAAACTGCACGTTCCATCGCCTATCTCGGAAATATTGTTGATTTGTGGGAAAGGCTGGCCGAACGCAATATTCATGTTGATCTGGGCTCTGACCAGACTTCCCTGCACAACCCCTGGGCAGGCGGATATTATCCAGCCGGCTTATCCTATGATGAGTCCAATGAGATGATGGCCCATCAGCCCGAGGAATTTAAAAAACGGGTTCAGGAAACGCTGAGAAGACATGTTGCAGCGGTTAATACTTTGTGCAGCAGGGGAATGTATTTCTTTGACTATGGCAATGCATTTCTGCTGGAATCAGGCAGGGCAGGTGCTGATATTTTTGCTGACAATGGTAAATTCCGCTATCCATCGTATGTTCAGGATATTATGGGACCCATGTGCTTTGACTATGGCTTCGGGCCTTTCCGCTGGGTATGTACTTCAGGCAATCCTTCCGACCTCGATGCAACCGATCGCATTGCCATGGAAGTGCTGGAAGAAATATCCAAAACAGCTCCTGCTGAAATAAGTCAGCAAATGAAAGACAACATACAATGGATTAAGGGTGCCAAAGAAAACCGCCTGGTGGTTGGCTCTCAGGCAAGAATTCTGTATGCCGATTGCGAGGGACGGACAAAGATTGCAGCCGCTTTCAACAAAGCAATTGCAGAGGGCCGGATTTCGGCTCCTGTAGTGCTGGGCCGCGATCATCACGATGTTTCTGGTACAGATTCACCATTCAGGGAAACCTCCAATATCTACGATGGCAGCAGCTTTACTGCCGACATGGCCATTCATAATGTAATCGGCGATTCTTTCAGGGGAGCAACCTGGGTTTCCATACACAATGGAGGAGGTGTTGGCTGGGGCGAAGTTATCAATGGTGGTTTTGGTATGCTGCTCGATGGCTCAGCCGAAAGCGACCGAAGGCTCCGCAGCATGTTGCACTGGGATGTGAACAACGGAATTGCACGCAGGTCATGGGCCCGTAATCAGGAAGCAATATTCGCCATCAAACGTGCCATGTCGGGTGAACCACTGCTTAAGGTAACTTTACCTAACTTCGCTGACGACGCTTTGGTGGATCAGATGTTTTAGTGCTTTAAAAAATCAACAGCTGAATAGTCTGCAGATCAAACGAAAAAATGAGAATAGATTTCTGATTCTGATTTGATTAGCACAAAATAATCCGGAATACAATAAAAAAAACCTGCAAACGACATTTGCAGGTTTTTTTGTCAAGCCAGGCTGTTGTTACTTGCTTATACTCAACTTACGGCTGCTTTTGCTGCTTCCGTTATCGAGCAGAATCATATAAATGCCTGAAGGCCAGTTGCTGGTATTTACCAAAACCTTTTGAACCACATCTGAAGCGGCTGCTGTTTTGTTTGTGTACACTTCCTGTCCCAACTGATTTACAATTTTTAAGGTTACATCACGGTCGCGTTCGGTGGTAAACTCTACAAAAACCTGATCTGCTGCAGGGTTGGGATATACATCAAAGTCAGTTTTAACTGCCTGATAACTGTTGCCAACACTCACAACATCAAACTGAGCGGTGAGCATTGAACCAAAATCTGTACCCTGGGTAATGGTAACAGAGCCTGAAGAGAGCCTTACAAAACCAGCTCCATTGGTGCAGCATACCCCATTTCCGCCGGCATCATAAACAAAGAAATCATAGCAACCATCTGCCAGAAGCGAAACATCTGTATTAATAACAGTATTGGCTTGTGTATAGGGGCCGCCGCTGGCAACTACTGTACCTTCCATATTTTTTATTTCCCAGCTTATTTCGCCCGGCGCATTGTCGGTTCTCACTTTAACAAGCAACTGACGCGAGGCCACAAGTGCCTGAGAAAATGCATGAACCAGTGTATCATTGCGGTTGTATCCGTCAGTTCCTCCGTTTACGGTTGCTGCCCAAACCTTAAGCTGATTGTTCTCCTCCAGCTGGTAATTGAGGGCTGGAAGTGCAATTTCAACGGATTGTAACGGATCTATGTTGCCAGTCCACTGATAAACAAAGGTTTCTTCATCGTTTACCTGATAGTTGAGTTCCACGGCGGTTACAGCGTTGTTTCCGTTATTGCGGAATTTAACCACAGGATTCAGGGTTTCATTGCAATATCTGTCGGTCATATTGGGCAGTGAAAGCACTTCAACATCATTGGCATATAAGCCAACATAATTGCCCGCAGTGAGGTTGCACGACTGGTAAATTTCCTTCGACAGGGTGTTCTGCACATAACCTACCACGCTGAGCTCATCTACATCATAAACGTTGGCCAACACCCAATAAGTTTCAATAATCAGGTAATCACCGGCTGCCATGGGGGTGGGCAATGGTTGACCTGATTTCGAAGGAAGCAGTTTCTTCATTACATTATAAAAGTCCTTTTCTCCATTACTTCCCGGAGGAGAATTAAAATGGATGTGTTTTTCAATAACTGCAGCAGTTGC